>JAIENC010000007.1 GCA_019751635.1 Mycobacteriaceae bacterium | reverse complement strand
CGATCGGCACGCCATGTGGGCGACCCGCAAGAACCCGGCCGACCTGACCTGTGAGCAGCGCACCAGCCTCTCGGAAATCGCCGTCACCAACGGCACCCTGTACCGGGCGTACCTGCTCAAAGAACAACTGCGCGAGGTCTTTCGGGTCAAGGGCCAACAGGGACGCCAGCTGCTGGCCGGGTGACTGTCATGGGCGTCGCACTCGCGCATCCCGGAGTTCGTCGCACTCGCCCGCACCGTCCGCCGATACCGGAATCTGATCCACAACACCCTCGACCATGGGCTGTCCAACGCCCGCTCCGAAGCCACCAACACCCACCTACGGGCACTGACCAAACGTGCCTACGGATTCCACAGCCCCGACGCGCTGATCGCCATGGCACTGCTGACCCGAGGCGGTCTCTGCCCACCGCTACCCGGCCGCGCCGCATGAAATCCGACCCACGGAAATGTCAGTAGATCCGCAACGCATTGGTTAGTCTGTCAAAAATATGGCCTGATTCACGAAGGGTGTTCGCGAAAAGGTGAGTGCTGGTTCGCTGGGTAACGCATCCCGGGCCGTCGCGGCTGTGAATATCGGAGCCGAGCTGGCAGCGGAACGTATCCGTCTCAATAGTTCACGGCATGTGGGCGCGTCGTCGTGTCCGGTGTCGCTCGGAGGCGGGCATTCCAGGGCCAGTGGGTTTTCCTCGGTTCGGGGCGTTGCGTGGGAATGCGGGTTAGGTGAAGGCGGAGCGTATTTGGGTCCAAGCGGCGGCGATCGCTTGCCCCCACCGCCAGGTGGTGTCGATGCGGAGCCGGAGTTGGCGGGCGCCACGGGTGATGAGGGCGGCAACGTGCAGGACTCGGTAGCGAAATGCCTCGATCTCACAGCGTGCTAGCGTGGGATTGTTGGCGAAGCCGATGATTTTGGTCCAGACAACCAAATCAGTTGCAGCCATGATGATTTCGAGCCAGGACGCATTGGCATGGAATGCTTTGAAGGGCAGGTTACGCAGGGGTGTCGGCGTTCTTTGCGCAGGATCAGCTGGGTACCGGGCGGCCATTTGGACAGGTCGCACTGATGGGTCGCTTCGGCAACCCACGCGCCATCTCGGATGCCGCCGTCGGAATCGATCGCCGGGTACCAGCTGTCCTTGGTGTTGAGCACTTGTGTCGCGTCGCGAATTGGCACGTCAATCGCGGCCCCCAGGGAGAACCCCACCCCTGCTTGTCGGCAGGCCGCTGCGAAACTGTAAGTAGCACCGGCCGAGTCGGAACGGATTAAAACCTGCGTGGCATCCGGGCTTGCGGAACCCGGGCGGTACTGCGGGGGCAGCGACGCCAATGCCTGATCTAGTGGGCTGATGTGATCGACGGTGGTATCACTTCCCGCATTCCCCTTGCGCAACAGCCCGGCCAACGCCTCCCCGCCGGCGATGTCAGGGCGGCCCAAAAACACCAGAAGCGGGTGGAAACCGAACGTCTTTTTCCAGGTAGCAGCGGCGCATTCTTTGGTGTCTGAGTGGTCGATCGTGATCGTGGAATCGACATGCAGCCACCCCTGGTGTTCGGGGCCGGGCCGGCCGCCCATGCCCGAGCCCGCGCCTGCGCCCGGGCCGACCGGATCCGTGGCAGATCGATGCGCTCATCTACCAGCCGCCACAACGTGGTTGTCGAGGCCACCGGCCCGAACAAGTGCCCGCGATCTTCGAGCAACTAACCCGCCCCGTCGACACAATCCGAGCCATCGGCGACTGTGGCGGCCAGATCGGCGAACACATCCCCGGGCGCATGAGTCCACGGCCCTTTGTAGGTATCGGCCAACGCCTCCTTCACCTGCGACGACAATCCGGTTAAATCGGCGATCTCGCGCAGCATGCCCACCCCGGCGTGCGACACCACGCCACGGCCGTCCGCCGACACTTTCACCCGCGAAACTGCTGCGTTACTGTTCACCTAGAAAGTGCCTTACAGCTCGGAATGATGGACCATCGTCAGTCTCATTATCCCTTGTAGGACAAGCGCTTTCGCTAACTGAGCGCTATTTCACGCAGGTTGGCGCGCAAAATCTAGGCTAACGCCGGCCATTTCTTGATTGACGCGAAACGGGCAGACTGAGCGGATAGGTATATCCCCATCGGTTAAGCAGTATTTGGGGACACGGGCGGCATCGACAGTGACTGTCGTCACAGCTGTGGTGAATACCCATCCGCGCCGCGGCGCTCTCCGAATAGTTGATGTGCAACAGTCATTCGTGCGCTCGGTGGCGGTGATCGGTAGCGGTGTAGCTGGTCTTACCGCTGCCTACGTCTTGTCCGGACGCGACCGGGTCACGCTGTATGAGGCTGACAGCCGGTTGGGCGGTCATGCCCACACCCACTTTGTCGACTGTGGTGATGGCACCGCTGTGGGCGTCGACTCGGCATTTCTCGTGCACAACGAGCGCACCTACCCGACGCTATGTCGACTCTTTGCCGAGCTGGGTGTGACCACCCAGGAGTCTGGGATGTCGATGTCGGTACGCGCTGACGAGACTGGGCTGGAATATGCTGGGGCACTAGGGGTCTCCGGGCTTTTTGCCTGTAAACAGGCGCTGCGGCCGCGGTATCTGTTGATGCTCGCCGAGATTGTCCGCTTTCACCGTGCGGCAACCCGACTGTTGAGTGACGGCGCTGACGATGACCTGGAGACGCTGGAAACTTTTCTTAGTCGGCATGGTTTCTCGACGTTTTTTATCGAGCACTTCATCACACCGCTGGTGGCGGCGGTGTGGTCGTGCGGTGCGCACGACGCCCTGCGCTATCCGGCCCGGTATCTGTTTGTGTTTCTCGGCCACCATGGCATGTTGTCGGTGTTTGGCTCTCCGACATGGCGCACGGTGACCGGAGGCTCGGCGCAGTATGTGCAAGCCATTGCCGCGCGGCTCCCTGAAGTCTTCATTGGCACACCAGTGCATTCGCTGCGTCGGCTGCCCGACGGGGTGGTGGTCCAGGCTGGTGTGGCTGCGCCGCGGGTTTTCGATGCGGCCGTTGTTGCCGTGCATCCTGATCAGGCTTTGTCGTTGCTTGAAAATCCTTCAGGTTATGAACGGGCCGTACTCGGGGCGATTCCATACTCGACTAACCACGCCCAGTTGCATACCGACGAGTCCGTCCTGCCTCGGCACGGCCGCGCCCAGGCATCGTGGAACTACCTGATCACACCCGGTAGCCGGCATGTGGTCGTTACCTACGATGTGAGTCGGTTGATGCGTATCGCCTCCGACCGCCGGTTCCTGGTGACGCTTGGCGGGCACGATCGGGTAGATCCGGGTTCGGTGCTTGCCGAGATGACCTATCACCATCCGCTATACACGCCGGAATCTATTGCAGCCCAAGGATTATTACCCACTCTCGATGACGATCGAGTGGTCTTCGCTGGCGCCTATCACGGTTGGGGATTCCATGAAGACGGCGCCGCCTCGGGACTGCGGGCAGCTCAGCGGCTAGGTGCCGATTGGCCAGCGCGAACCGAACGAACGGAGGTGCAGGCGTGCTGACAACGCCGGCGATATATCGCACCACAATTACGCATAGTCGGCAGGCGCCGGTTCGGCATTGCTTCGAATATCGCAGTTACAGCTGGTATGTCGATATCGACGAGTTGCCGTCATTGCCCTGGTGGCTGCGCCCGTTCGCAGGATTCAACGCCGAGGATCATTTCAGCGGCCCGCCTGGCGAGTCATTGCGGGACCGGGTCGATGCTTTCCTCGCCGACCACCACGTCACGTTGCCGGGCGGGTCAGTTACTGCGCTGTTGCAGGCCCGAGTGCTTGGCTACGTATTTAACCCGATCAGCGTCTTCTGGTGCCATGATCGCGACAAGGTGCTGCGCCACGTCATCGCCGAGGTGCACAACACATACGGAGAGCGCCATGCCTATCTGCTACCGCCGGCAAACACCCCGGCGCGGGTCGCCAAGAATTTTTATGTCTCACCATTCAACCAGGTGCTTGGCCACTACCAGGTGCTGGCGCCGCGCCCCGATCGGCAGGTGGACGTGGCGGTAACGTTATCCGGCACTGGCCAACCGGAGTTTGTTGCGACGCTCAGAGGTACCCGGCGTCCAGCGACCGTGGGCGTTATCGCCCGAATGCAGCTGCTTGCCCCACTGGCACCGCTCATGGTGGCGTTGCGCATCCGCATCCAAGGGATATGGTTATGGTTACGTCGAGTTCCGGTGGTACCGCGATGAGCACCGTTATGACGCAAACATCCTCGCTTGCAATCGATTCCAGCCGGTGGCCGGCGGTAGCTCAGGTGCCGGCGGGCCCAGTAGCCGCGGTGTCGGCGATTGTCGCCGACCGGTTGCTGCGTCGGGTGGCCACCCGATTGCCCTTGCGGCTGGTTTACCCAGACGGCACAGTGATTGGTGACAACGACCCGGCAGCACCAGTGTTGGTGATCAATCAGCCTGACCGATTAACCCGGCGGATTGGGCGTCAGGGTCTGATCGGGTTCGGCGAGTCATACATGGCGGGCGAATGGAGTTCAGACAATCTGCCTGGGGTGCTGACGGTGCTGGCAACCGAGGTGGGCAACCTGATTCCGCACCTCCTGCAGCGGCTGCGCCCACTGGTGGTGGCGTCGGGGGCGGGGCCACGTTACCGAACTCGCGCACAGAATCAACGCAACGTAGCTGCTCACTACGACCTGTCCAACGAGTTGTTCGCCGAGTTCCTCGACGAGACCATGACCTATTCCAGCGCGCTGTTTTCCAGTCTGCCGCCGACATGGGCTGACCTCGCTGATGCGCAACGCCGCAAGATTGACCGGTTGCTCGATGCCGCAGCAGTCGGGCCGGGAACCCGGGTGCTCGAAATCGGTACTGGCTGGGGCGAGTTGTGTCTTCGTGCCGCTGCCCGCGGAGCAGTTGTCCGCTCGGTGACGTTGTCGGTCGAACAGCAGCGGTTGGCTCGGCAGCGAGTTGCTGCGGCTGGCCTGTCGCAGCAGATCCGAATTGACCAGATGGACTACCGGGATGTCAGCGGAGACTACGACGCGGTGATCTCCGTCGAGATGATCGAGGCAATCGGATTTCATGCGTGGCCCAACTATTTTGACACCCTCGGACGGTTGCTGGTGCCGGACGGCCGGCTTGCGATTCAGGCCATCACCATGCCGCATGATCGGATGCTGGCCACTCGTAAAACGCGCACCTGGATCCAGGAATACATCTTCCCCGGTGGGTTGATTCCGTCGGCCGAGGCCATCTTGGGTATCACGTCGCAGCGCAACGGTTTACGCACACTCGACGAGCTCTCCTTGCGTCCGCATTACGCTGAGACGTTGCGGCTGTGGCGAGAGCGTTTTATGCAGCGGCGAGATCGCTTGAACCGCTTGGGTTTCGACGACGTATTCGCTCGTATGTGGGAGCTGTACTTGGCCTACTCGGAGGCCGGCTTTCGGTCCGGATACCTCAATGTCTATCAGTGGACTTTCGGCCGATGATCCGCATTGCGGTCTTTGCCGCCAACATCGTTGTCGTCCGGTTCGCGCATCAACTGGCCCGAGGATGACGACCCTTCCGGCGGGGCGGATAAGCTACCGGGCAATGACCGAAACGCCTCAGCTAAGTAGCGAACTCGACGTGTTACTGCGCCGGGTAGCACGGCGGGATGCCGTCGCGTTCGCGGCGTTCTACGATCAGACCAAGGCGCGCGTGTACGGGTTAGTGTTGCGTCTGCTGCGCGACGCAGGGTACAGCGACGAAACTACCCAGGAGATCTACCTGGAGGTATGGCGGAGCGCAGATAAATATGATGCCGCCAAGGGCTCGGCTTTGTCGTGGCTGATGACGATGGCGCACCGGCGTGCTGTTGATCGGGTACGTTCCGAACACGCGGCTAGCCAGCGGGAATCCCGCTACGGTGCGGTCAACGTCACCCCGTCGAGCGATGTTGTCGCTGATTCAGCGCTCGCCGGTGATGAACGCCGGCGGGTGACCAAATGTCTTAGTGGGCTGACCGACATGCAGCGGCAGTGCATCGAAATGGCCTACTACGGCGGATTGACTTATGTCGAAGTTTCGCAACACCTTTCAGCTAACTTGTCGACGGTCAAATCGCGGATGCGTGATGGCTTGCGCACGCTGCGCAACTGCCTGGGCATGCCATGACCGAGCCAACTGCTGAACTGCTTGGGCTGGCTACACCTTACGCGTTGCACGCCATCTCTGATGAGGAGTGTGCTCGCATCGATCGCCGGCTCGCGGCCGCACCGGCGCACGTGGCCGATGTTTTCCGCGCTGAGGTGCGTGCGGTCCGCGAGACGATGGCGGCGGTGTCTGCAGCAACTGCTATCGAGCCGCCGCCGGATTTACGCCTAGCCATATTGGCCGGCGCAGAGAATCATCAATCGCATTGGCGCACAGTCTTATTAGCTTCAGCAGCGGCAATTGCGGTGGGGTTGGGGGCGTTCGGGGTGGGGATTGCGTTGCGGCCTTCTGCAACGCCGACCGTCGCCGAGCAGGTGATGACCGCTCCAGATGTGCGGACGGTCTCGGGCGCATTGGGGACGGGGACGGCGACGGTGGTCTTCTCCCGTGACCGAAATGCTGGTGTGCTGGTGATGAACAACGTTCCGCCGCCGGCGCCGGGCTCTGTCTATCAGATGTGGTTGGTTGGCACCCGGGGGGCTATTTCAGCGGGAACGATGGACGCCAAAGCGGTCTTGCCGTCCACCACTGCGGTGCTCTCAGACTTGGGCGGCTCGATCGCTTTGGGGTTCACCGTTGAGCCCGGCTCTGGATCTTCGCGGCCGACTGGGGCGATGCTAGCCGAGTTGCCGCTAGGCTGAGCCTCCCGCAGCTCAGGGATGGTCAATCCCCAGTGCTTGCGCGCAGTACTGCCAGATGCGCTGGCGGTCGCTACTGTTCTCCCGGGTGAAAGGTAGGTAGTGCTCGGGCCGGGGTCGTCGGTCGTGCCAGAACAGTCCGGCTGGTGGTGTGGGTGTGGTTGCGGCCAGCCACACTGCGGTGTCGGCTCCTTGCGATGGTGAACGTAGCAGCGGGCCGGTCAGCTTCCGAAATGCCGGCAGCGACTCGGCAACTCCGGGAGTGTCAGCCCAGCCGGGGTGCATGCAATATACTGAGACACCTTGCGGTGCCCAGCGTTTCGCCAGGATTGGGGTGAACGCCACCTGCATTCGTTTTGTTCGCGCGTACGCGTTGGTGCCACGGTAGCGGCCGCGGCGGTACTCGGGGTCATGGACCGGCAAGGCTTGGGTGTACATCCCGCCCGAAGACATCAAGATCACCCGAGGATCGTTGGACCGGGCCAAGACCGGGGTGAGCAGCTCGGTTAACAACACCGGTCCAAGCACATGGGTGGCCAGCGTGAGTTCGTGCCCGTCGCAGGTCTCGGTGCGCATGTTCGGCAACACCCCGGCGTTGTGGATGATGATGTCTAGCGAAGACAGCTCGGTGGTGAGCTCAGCGGCGAAATCGCGCACCGCACCGAGGTTGGCGATGTCGCATACCTGCACTACGAAGTCGGCGGTCGGATGTGCGGCGGCGAGTTCATCGCGGGCCCTCTCGCCGCGCTCGCGATCGCGGACGACCAGCACAACGGTCGCTCCTAGCTCGGCCAAGCCGGCGGCGATCGCAGTACCGAGGCCGCGGCTGGCGCCGGTGACCAGTGCAGTCCGCCCGCGTAGGGCCTCCGGTGCTGGGTCGTTTACCCAGTCCGACCGGCGAATTCGAAAACCGAGGCTGGTATAGCCGGGGACAACTGTCCGATCGAGAAGTGTGTCTAACAGCGACCGACCAACCTTGTGCGCACTCATGTGCACCACTGTGCCTGATCGCATTCCAGTCCTTGCACCGGTACCGTCGAGCGATGGGTTTGGTGTACTCAAGCGTTGTCGACGCGCCGTGCCGCGAAGTGTTTAGCTGGCATGGTCGGCCGGGTGCCTTTCTTCGGCTTTCGCCGCCGTGGCAACCGATACGGGTGCTTGCCGAGGCCAGTTCACTGCGAGACGGCTGCGCCCAGCTCGCGTTACCCGGTGGCTTGCGATGGGTAGCTCAGCATCAGGCGGACTCCTTCGATCCGCCATGGCGTTTCGTCGACGAGATTGCCAGCGCGGGGCTGGCCTCATTGCCCACCCGATTAGTGATGCGCTGGCGGCACACTCATGATTTCGAGGAAGCCAGTGACGGCAAAACCCGGGTGATTGACCGGATTGATACGCCCATTCCCGGGCAGGTTTTGCGGCCAATGTTTATCTACCGGCATCGCCAGCTGGCCGATGACCTTGCCGCGCATCAGACAGCGGCCGAGCACGGTCTGGCGCCGACAACCATCGCAATCACGGGGGCCTCCGGGCTGGTCGGTTCGGCGTTGACCGCCTTTCTCCGCACCGGCGGCCATCGCGTTATCCAGCTGGTACGCCGCACTGCAACTAATCCCGATGAACGGCAATGGAATCCAGGTGATCCTGCCCCGGACCTACTGGTCGGGGTTGATGCGGTGATCCACCTAGCCGGCGCCTCTATCGCAGGCCGGTTCACTCAGAAACATCGACGTGCGATCCGTGACAGTCGGATCGGCCCGACTCGCCAACTAGCCGAACTGGTCAGGCAAACCCCAAGTGGTCCAAAACTCTTGATCTGCGCCTCGGCGATCGGCTACTACGGCCACGATCGTGGTGCGGAGATCATTACCGAGACCAGCGAGCGCGGGGACGGATTCCTCGCCGATGTTGTTGCGGACTGGGAGGATGCGACGGCCCCTGCCGTGCAGGCTCAAGTACGGGTTGTCACCGTGCGCACGGGGATTGTGCAATCCCCGCGTGGCGGCACGCTTCGGCTGTTGCGCCCGCTGTTTGCCGCCGGATTGGGCGGCCGGGTCGGCGACGGGCAGCAATGGTTGTCCTGGATTGGGGTCGACGACCTCATTGACATCTATCACCGTGCGCTCTGGGATACCGGCCTGTCTGGGCCTATCAATGCCGTTGCCCCGCAGCCGGTCCGCAACATCGACTACACCCGCACCCTCGCGCACGTACTGCGCCGGCCGGCTGTAATACCGGTGCCTTCGCTAGGGCCTCGGGTACTACTCGGCGATCAAGGCGCTCGGGAGTTGGCCTGTGCTAGTCAACGGGTGAGCCCTGCCCGGCTGCGCGATGTCGGTCACCGGTTCAGAAATCCAGAACTCGAACCGGCGTTGCGTCACCTGCTGGGGCGGGTGTTGTGATCAACCACGCTTGCGTCGACGGTTGAGCAGCCAGATATGTGTGGACAACACCGTGGCGAAGGCGGACCAGATGGGGTATAGAGCTAGTGGCGTGGCACGCGCACCGCGCACCGCGATCGACCGGCGGGCTAAATCTGCACTGCTTGCGGTCAGCGCGGCGGCAAGCGCGGCCGACATGCCCAGATAGTGGCGATTAAAGAAGAGCCACGACCAGCTGCCGTTGAGAACAAGGTTCAGGCCAAGCGCTGCTTGATAGTTGCGGGCTTGCTGCTTGCTGTCTTCGTCGTTGAGCTGGTCGATGGTTGATGCTGAGACCACCGCGATATCGGCGTACAGCGCCGGCCACACCAACGGAAACACTTGTTGCGGTGGCTGATAGGTCGGTTTACGTAATTGTGCATACCACTGTGATCGAACCGAAGACGCGCTGGCTAGACCGCCGACAGCTGAAGCCGCAGCAACTGCTCCAGTAGTGGCGAGCAAGGTAGACAGACGCATGCAGCTCCTTAGGATTGAGAATTTATCGGTACTGCAATCTCGTTGCGGCGCAACATAGGAACAGTCCATGGTGGATCGTAGAACCATGCTACTGGTGTGCCAGCGGGCTCGAAACCCTTTTCCTGCAAGGCTTTCATCAGCATGGCGGTTTGCGTTGTGATCGCGCTAGGGCTGCGACTACCGGAAAACCGCCGCACGGCAACGGTCTCGGCCGGCAACGTCGTTAGCTGAACGGCCGGGTTGTTGGGCTGCGGCAGCGACTCCAGTGTTTTTTCGGCGGGCATGAAAAACCGGATTACCCATTCGCCATCAGCCACGGCTTCCTGGGCTACCGGGGCTGTCATCGCGATCTTCTCGCCGCGCTCGCCACGGGCCTGCTGGGCGACGGGTGCTGTCATGGCGATTTTTTCGGCGTCATGGTTGTCCCCGAAGATATAGCCAGCAAGCCGGCGAAATCCTGCATTGCGCGCGGCTTCTTCATCGGCGGTGATGGTTGTCTCGGCCGCGATTCGTGTTCCGTAACGCCGGATTTGGACACCGTCGGTGAGCTGCTCGACGGTGTATGCAGGCTCCTTGGTGGCGCGACGTACTCCTACGATCGATTCGCCCACTTCGATCAGCTGCTTAGTCACGCTGACAATTGTTCCCAGCATATTCGGCTCTTTCCATGTTGATTCGGCGATCACCTAGTGCTGAATAGACCGTAACTGGGTTCGGCAAAGATTGGGTTGCGCACCTCGACGACTACGCCGGCGGCGAGGTGCGACGGCGATCAAGTTATCGCATCCCCATGTCGCCGTGCGGTATTTTGGTGATAAGTCAACGGCGCGTTGCCTAATCATGCGGCAAGCTACTGTGCTTGGCTAATCGAAGACATATGGAAGTCCGGTATGCGCAGTGTTGGCATGGCCACTCGGGTCATCCAATCGGCCCACTCCCGAGGCAGGGTCACTTCGCTCACGCCGACCTCGGTGGCGCGCCGCAAGAGATCGAGCGGGCTTTCGTTGAAGCGAAAATTGTTTACTGCCGCGCTTACTTGGCCATCTTCGACAAGGTAAACGCCGTCCCGGGTGAGCCCGGTCAACAGCAGGCTCATCGGGTCTACCTCACGGATGTACCACAGGGTGGTCAGCAGTAGGCCGCGCTCGGTGCCGGCAATCATCTGGGCAAGGTCAGCGCTTCCACCGGTCATCAACAAATTATCGGCAGCGATTGCCGGCGGCGCGTTAAATTTCGCAGCTACCGCTCGGGGGTAGATCAGGGCATTAATGACCCCGTCTCGGATCCACTCAACGCGGTCGATATCCATCCCGTTGTCGAAAACCGAGGTGGTTTCCGATGAGGTACTACTCACCACAAACGGTGTGCACTCTAAGCCGGCTGCCGATGGATCGGTGAACAGAGTCAGCGGCAGATCGGTGAGACGCTCCCCTACCCGGGTTCGGCCTCCCGGCGCGGACAGCGCGGTACGTCCCTCTTGCGCACCGCGCCCGGACATGGTCCAGCCAAGGTAGATCATCATGTCGGCCACCGTTGATGGCGGCATGATGGTTTCGTATCGCCCGGCCGGCAACTCGACGCTGCGTTGCCCCCACGCTAATTTGGTGGCCAACTGTTCGAGCAGTAAGTCCATGGATACATCGGTGAAATCCGCGGTGCCGGTGCCCACCCAGGCGCTGCTGTGGGAGTTTTTGGCGTTAATTTCCAGTGCACCAGTGGACTGGGTGTGCCGTCGACGCAGCCCCGTTGACGACGCCAGAAACGTTGTTTCAACCCGGTGGTGGGCAAAGCCATACAGCTGAGTAGCGCTATCAAATGCCCGGCTTAGCGAGTCGGCGACGTCGGTGAACACCTCGACTCCGGTGTTCGGCGGCGTGGCATCCCAGTTGTCTGGTTCACCGGTATCGACAATCAGTGGTGCACTGTCACGTGCCTCCGGCGCCGAGTGTGCTGCTTGTTGGGATGCTAAGACCAGCCTAGTGATCTGCGCTGGATCAGCCTCAGCAGAGGATACCGAGCCAACCTGCGGGCTATCTGTTTTGCCTACAAAAGACATCACGGTGATGTCGCGGCTTGTGGATACCCCGTTAGTGGTCATCGAATTGCGTGCCCACCGTAACGATGCATCGCTACGGTCAGTGACGACAACAATGGTTTCGTCAGCCCGGCCCAAGCGGGCTGCCTCATGCAATGCGGCATCGACGACTTGCTGTGCGTTAATCACCGGCCACCCTCGATTCGGGTATTGAGCACGTTGATACCGCGGAACAAAGCTGATGGGCAACCGTGGCTGACCGCAGCGACTTGAGCGGGCTGGGCTTTACCGCAATTGAAAGCACCACCTAATTGCCACGTCGATACCCCGCCGACAGCTTCCAACGAATTCCAGAAATCGGTAGTGCTGGCCTGGTAAGCGACGTCACGAAGCTGACCGGCTAACTGGCCGTTACGGATTCGGAAAAATCGTTGGCCAGTGAACTGGAAGTTGTAGCGCTGCATATCGATTGACCACGATTTATCGCCGACGATGTAAATGCCCTCCGGTACTCGGCTTATCAGGTCAGCGGTGTTGAGGTCATCAGGGCTTGGTTGCAGCGAGACGTTGGCCATTCGCTGAATTGGCACGTGGTGCGCGGAGTCCGCGTAGGAACACCCGTTCGAGCGGGGTTGGCCGAGTCGCGGCGCAAACACCCGGTCAAGCTGGTATCCGACGAAAACTCCATCCCGTACCAGATCCCAGCTCTGTGCGGCTACTCCATCATCGTCGTAACCGATACTGGCTAAGCCGAATTCGATCGTACGATCGGCAGTTACGTTCATCACTGGTGAGCCGTATCGCAATGTGTTGAGTTGCTCTGGAGTGGCAAACGAAGTCCCCGCATAGGCGGCTTCATATCCGATTGCCCGGTCGTATTCGGTTGCGTGCCCAATCGATTCGTGAATAGTCAGCCATAGGTTAGAGGGGTCGATCACCAGATCCGTGCTACCGGGGAGCACGCTTGGTGCCTTAGCCTTTTCAGCGAGCAACGACGGGAGCTGCGCCAGCTCGTCGCTCCAGTTCCAGATCTGGTCATCGGCCAGCACTTCCCAGCCGCGCGCCATTGGTGGTGCCAGGGTGCGCATGGTTTCGAAACTGCCTTCCACGGCGTTGACCGTCACCGCGTCGAGGGTTGGCATTATCCGCACCCGCTGCTGAGTAATGGATGACCCGAACGTGTCGGCATAGAAAGTTTGTTCTTTAACGCAGTTCACGCTGGCTGAGACGTGATCCACGCCGTCGGCCCCCAACAACCGGTCCGAATAGCTTTCCAGGACGGCAATTTTGTCCGCAGTTGGGACCGCAAATGGGTCTATGTGATAGTGGGAGACCCACATGGCACCGGTATATACCGGCTCGGCTGCGAGCTCGATACGTTCGGTGTTCAATGCCGCCAACGTGATGGCTACCTGCACTGCGCGTCGTGCAGTATCGGCAGCTACCGCTGGTGTCAGTTCAGCGTGGGAGGCAAATCCCCATGTGCCGTTGACGATCACCCGGACAGCCAAGCCGAGCTGATAGCTGGCCGCCGCGTTCTCCAACTCCCCATCATGTAGCTGGATGATCTCGGTACTGATGCGGTGAATGCGCAGGTCTGTATAGCTAGCACCGGCGGCCGTGGCAGCACAGAAAGCAGCGTCGGCCAGTTCCATGCGCGGGAGATTGAGGAACTCTGCATCGATCCCTCGGTGTGGTGTCACTTTCCCACCGTAGCGTCGACCATAGTTGCCCAGCTTTAATACCCTCATGGCCGACTTTGGGTTTGTGCGGGGCGCTCAAACCACTGCGCTGGGGTATGCGCTGCTGGCGCCCAGCTTGTTTGGTGTGATTGCTTTTTTGCTGTTGCCAATTTTGGTCGTGGTTTGGCTAAGTTTGTACCGCTGGAATCTGTTAGGCCCGCTTGAGTATGTCGGGCTTGCCAATTGGCGCGCTGTCCTGACCGACTCGACGTTTGGCAGTTCACTACTGGTGACCGCTATCTTTGTGGCCATTGTGGTTCCCCTGCAGACGGTGCTCGGCCTGTTGGTCGCCTCGCTGTTGGCTCGCCAGCTGCCCGGCAGCGCTCTGTTTCGTACGCTTTACGTGCTGCCGTGGATCTGTGCACCCGTGGCGATCGCGGTGTTGTGGAGCTGGATCTTGGCGCCGACCAATGGCGCCGTCAGCGCTCTGCTTGGCCATCGCATTGAATGGCTCACCGACCTCAACCTTGCGCTACCCGTGGTTTCGGCGGTCGTGGTGTGGACCAATGTCGGCTACGTCTCCTTATTTTTTCTAGCAGGAATTCTGGCTATTCCCAAAGATATTCACAATGCGGCAAGCACTGATGGGGCCAACGCGTGGCAGCGATTTTGGCGCATTACCGTACCGATGTTGCGTCCCACGACGTTTTTCATTCTGATCACAGGGATCGTTAGTGCAGCCCAAATTTTTGACACGATTTATGCGTTGACCGGTGGAGGACCTAGCGGCCGCACCGATCTTGTCGCTCACCGGATCTATGTTGAGGCGTTTAGTTCGGCGTCAATCGGACGGGCGGCGGTGATGGCTATGGTGCTGTTTGTCATCTTGTTTGGGGTGAGCATCATGCACAATCTGTATTTCCGCCGCCGGATCAGCTATGCCCTTACTTAGCGTTTCTGCTCGACCAGCTCTCACTGGCGCGGTGGTTTACG
>JAIENC010000181.1 GCA_019751635.1 Mycobacteriaceae bacterium | reverse complement strand
ATTGCACCGGACACCGCGATACCGAACACACCCTGTCCGCCTTGGAGCAGGTCAACGACCTCCTCTGCCGAGGTGCACTCATACACCGTGGTGCCGTCGGAAAATAGGGTGATATTGGCCAGATCCTGCACCCCGCGTTGACGTAGATGGTCAACGGCGACGCGGATGTTGTGCAGTGAAATGCCGGTGTCAAGCAATCGTTTAACGATCTTGAGGACCAAAATGTCCTTAAAAGAGTAGAGCCGCTGACTGCCCGATCCGGCGGCGCTGCGAATCGAGGGCACCACCAAAGATGTGCGCGCCCAATAATCGAGTTGGCGGTAGGTGATCCCGGCAATCTGGCAGGCGCTGGGCCCGCGGTAACCTACCAGCTCATCGGGGACCGAGTCATCGGGTAACAGGCTTTGTTGCTCGGTCAGGGCAATATCGAGGGTGGCCCGGACCGGAGTTTTTTCCGAACGATCAGCAAAGCCTAGCTGGTCTTGACGTGGTTGATCGCCCACCATGCTTCCTCTCACCGATCGCGCTCTTGTTGACTAGCCGCACCCGGAAGCTAGGGTTACTATGCCCGAGTGCTTGAGAGCATACGCTTTTCGGCAGACTGTCGTGCTCTCTGTTTCTTTTCACCGTGCTTTGCAAAGTATGGCGGCCACCGGGAGAACTCGTTGCTATCCGCCAGGCGTGTCGTATTCACGTCGCGAAATGGAGACTCATCCGTAATCATTGCGGTTGAGCAAACCCCTTCCGGGCACCACCGATAGGGTTTGGGTGCATGTAAGCCGGGCTTTAGGTGGCCTTGAAATCATCCGGTGACACACTGTCGAGAAACTCTTTGAACTTCTCTACCTCGTCCTCACGGACCGCGGTGTCGGCCTCGTCATCGCTTTCGTCGGGAATGAGCAGACCAGCTTCGGCGAGCACGGTCTCTTCCACGTAGATCGGCACACCCATGCGCAGCGCGATCGCCACTGAGTCCGACGGCCGGGCCGAGACCTTGATATTGCGATCGAAGATCAGATCCGCGTAAAAGGTGCCTTCTTGTAGGTCAACGATCCGCACCTCTTTGAGTGAATGTCCCAGCGCCGTAATGAGATTCTTGATCAGATCATGCGTCAAAGGGCGGGGTGGCTCGACGCCTTGCTGTTCGAGGGCGATCGCGGCAGCCTCCGATTGACCGATCCAGATCGGCAGATACCGGCTACCGCTAGCCTCCCTTAGCAAAAGCACTGGTTGGTTCTGCGGCTGCTCGACGCGAATGCCGACAACGCGAACTTCAGCCATCTATGTCTGCCCTCCGCACCGAAAATCAGGCTGTCGAGGAGAAGTCTAGACCTCAGCGGTGAAGATCGTTGCGAACAGCAGATTTGAGCAATGATGTGTGCAAGGTGATAGCCAACGCAGCAACTTCACGCGCCAACTCATCAGCCCGGTCACGGGCATCGGCCTTGCCGGCCTTGACTATTGGCCCAGCAATCTGGGTGATCAGGTCGGATTGTCGGTCTGCCGCGGAGCGAAAGGCCCGTAGGTGTCGCGGCTCAACCCCATACTGTGACAACGCCTTAGCGCACTGCAGGATCACGATGGTGTGCTCATCAAAATACCCGGATGGCCCGGTGGTGATCACGCCAGCCTTGAGCAGCGCGGTCAGCAGCTCGTCTTCTACGTTGGCGCGTTCCAGCAGTTCGTTTCGACTTAGCCAGGTACGGGTGGACGCGGCAGTTCCGGTCTCGGTTCCGGTCTCAGCTCCTGCGCCAGCCTGCTCAGCTCTGACGCCAGAAACTGAGACTAATCGCGGTACCCCATAAGCCGATCTGATGGGCGGTAGTTCGCCATCAGGTTGTTCGTCAAGTTGGGCTCTAATCACCTTCAGCGGCAGGTAGTGATCGCGCTGTGCAGTGAGAATGAACCGTAACCGGGCTAAATCGTAGGCGGTGAACCTGCGATACCCCGAAGCGGCGCGTTGCGGTGTGACCAGCCCCTCAGTCTCCAAAAACCGAATCTTGGAGATAGTGATATCCGGAAAATCCGGTCGCAGTAAATCCAGGACCGCACCAATCGACATGCCGACCAGCGCGGGGGAAGGTTGTGCGCTCACTGGCCGCCGGAGACCTCGTCGTTGTCACCTCGCTTGGGCCCGGTTAAAAACACCAAGCGGAACTTACCGATCTGGACTTCGTCGCCGTTGCCGAGCACCGCTGAATCAACCGGCTCGCGATTAACGTAGGTGCCGTTGAGGCTGCCCACATCAACGACGTGAAACTCATTGCCTTCCAACCGAAATTCGGCATGCCGACGACTCACCGTCACGTCGTCGAGAAAGATGTCGCTATCCGGATGACGTCCGGCCGAGGTAATAGGCTGATCAAGCAGGAAGCGAGATCCCGCATTGGGACCCCGTTTGACCACCAACAGTGCTGATCCGCGAGGTAGACCTTCGACTCCGGAAACCGCACTCGCGGTACCCGTTTGGGTGGGGGTTTCCAGCTCGTTGAGGAAATCGGCGCGAAAGACCGATGTCGTCTCCACGGTGACTTCGTCAGAAGTCTGGTCGCTGTATTTATCCGTCACCCGCTGCTCCTTACTGGCCGCTGTGGCGTTGCTTGGCCGCGCCGCTCGGCCGGCTGTCCGCTACTGCCCGCCGATGTGTTGACCGTACCGCTCGCTGGCTCGCGACGCGCGCAGCACAGCAGAATCGGTGGGTTGGCACGAAGATTAGAGCTTATCGCAATCCTCATTCGTTTAATACGCCCCGGTAAGCCGCAGAGTCCAGCAATGCGCCCAGGTGTTGTTCCCCGGCCTCGCCATCAACCTGCAGCTCCACCAGCCAGCCGGCGCCGTAGGGGTCAGAATTCACCAACTGCGGACTGGTCTCTAGATCGCTATTGACAGCGGTCACCGTCGCCGAGATCGGCGCGTACAGATCGGACACTGATTTGGTGGATTCCACTTCGCCGAAGGATTCTCCAGCGGTCAGCTCCGTTCCCACTGCGGGAAGCTGCACGAAGACCACGTCACCTAGGGCTGACTGGGCGAAGTCGGTAATACCGACCCGCACAGTATCTGCTCCAATGCGACGAACCCACTCGTGGTCGGCGGTGTACTGCAGATCGGGTGGGATGTCGCTCACGGCGCTCCTGTCCTGGTCGGTTGTCTGGATGTGACGGGCTGAGCGTATTGGTGCGTTTTCAGCTGCTGCAAGGCGGGCACCTTAACTAGGCCTCAAGGCGCGCGGCATCATCCGTATCACCAGCGTCACCTGCATCGCATACAGCATGAATGCCCACAGACTCATGTACAAACCCCACAGTAAAAAAGCCCACCCGCAAGCCAGCGATACCTGGCTCCATGACACCGCCGAATGCCCCAGCAAGATCAGCGGAAAAGCGCTCATCAGGGCAAAGGTCGCGGCCTTGCCGACGTAGGTCACCGGCAACGCCGATAGCCCACGACTCCGCAGCGCCGGCAGCGCAGCGGCCAGCAGCCCATCACGCATCAACAGCACGACAATAATCCACCACGGCACCAGGCCACCCACGCCGAAGGTGACTGGAATGATGGCCAGGTACAGCCGGTCAACTGCCGGATCCAGCAAAACCCCGAGCTTGGACGTTTGGTTAAGCAGGCGGGCGATTTTTCCATCGGCCCAATCCGAGGCGCCAGTAAACATCAGGATCACTACCGCCCAGGCATGAGCATGAGCAATCAGCAGCAAGTAGACAAACACCGGGAGCAGTACCAAACGGACAGCACTCAACACATTAGGCACCGTGAGCACTCGGTTGTACGCAGGCCCCGACTTCATGAGGCGTGACCTTAGCGAAACACCCCGGGCAGACTCAAAACCGAAAGTGTGTCGTCATCGAGCGGATTGTCGTGAACCATGTAGGTCCAGGTCGATGTCGGCCTGGCCAGCTTAGACAGGTCAAGCCCAGGCTCATCGTCGATGATGTTGGCAGTCTCGAACGTTTGTTGGGCTGCCTCAATCGCGTCTGCGGCCAAGGAAGCAAAAGCATCCACCGCCATGCGATGAAACTCGTCGAGCGGATTTTGCCGACCCAACGCGCGTAAATGGATGCTTTCTCGGATGTCGGCCAGATACGCCAAGTGGTCGGCCCAGCCGCGGTCGAGGTGATAGAGCATGATCAGCCGACAAATTTTTTCCAGACGTTCTTCGGCTAACTCCGCTAACTGGGCGGTCAGCTCTTCGTAACGCTCAGGCGCCAGCCGGGCAAGTTCCTCGCGGGCGGTATCCGTGCTGAGCAATGTGTTTCTGCGTGCCACGATGATGGCACGTTGCTGGGCGATCAGCTGGTTATAGCGCCAGGTGTTGGCATGCACATCCAGCAGCCGCCCCTCGGCGATACGCTGCGCGTGGCTTAGCAGCCCCGCTGCTTTAGGGCTGATGATTCGGCCGTCCTCGTCGGTTTGGATCGGCAGTTTGTTCTGCTCGAGATTAGCCACCACAACGTCGTCTTCCCAGCTGGAGAAGAACACCGACGACCCCGGGTCGCCTTGGCGCCCGGCCCGGCCGCGTAACTGGTTGTCAAGCCGTTCGGTATGGTGACGCCCGGTGCCGATGACATGCAGGCCGCCCAGTTCAGCCACTTTGTCGTGGTCTGCCTCGTTGGAACCACCGAGTCGGATGTCTGTGCCGCGGCCGGCCATCTGTGTGGACACCGTAACCGCGCCCAGTGCGCCGGCCTCAGCAATGACTTGGGCCTCTTCGGCGTCGTTTTTCGCATTTAACACCACTGCCGGGACACCCCGGCGCAGCAACCTTGCGTGCAGGTATTCAGACTCGGCGACGTCGCGGGTGCCAACCAACACCGGCTGGCCGGTCTCATGGACCTCGATGATGTGCGCGATGATGGCGTCATTTTTGGCGCCGGCGGTGATATAGACCCGATCCGGCTCGTCTTGGCGAACGTTGGGGGTGTTTGGTGGAATCGGTGAGACGCTGAGCTGGTAGAACTGGCGCAACTGTTCACCGGCGGCAAGCGCTGTGCCGGTCATGCCGCACACCGTGGCGTAGCGGTTGATCAGCGCCTGCACTGTGATGGTGTCCAGCACTTCACCCGTTTCGGTGGTTTCGATCCCCTCCTTGGCTTCAACGGCTGCTTGCAAGCCGTCAGGCCAACGCTGCAACGCGGCGATCCGCCCGCGGGAGGCGTTAATCAGATGTACGGCGTTGTCGCGCACGATGTAATGCACGTCGCGATGCAGCAGCACGTGTGCATGCAACGCAACGTTGACCTCCGTGAGTGTGGTGCCGACGTGCTCTTCGGAGTACAAGTCAATGCCGCCCAGGGCGGCTTCGATTGTGCGTGCGCCAGCCTCAGTCAGGTGGACATTGCGGTTGTCAGAGTCAGCGGCGTAGTCGATCTCTGCGGTCAGTTCACTAACCAATTGGATGATTTCGCGCCGGGGTTTCTCCCGGTGGCTGGTGCCCGCCAGCACCAGCGGCACCAACGCCTCATCGACGAGCACCGAATCGGCCTCATCGATAAGCGCCACATCGGGATTCGGTGACACCAGATCGGCGACGTCGGTGACTAGCTGGTCGCGGAGCACATCAAACCCGATCTCATTGACCGAGGCGTAGGTGACGTCGCAGGTGTATGCCGTGCGCCGCTCGTCAGCTGTTGACTCAGCGGTAATCCACCCCACTGTTAGCCCCATGGCCTGCAGTAACGGCCCCATCCACTCGGCATCGCGCCGAGCTAAATAGTCGTTGATAGTGACGACGTGCACGCGACGGCCAGCGAGGGCATATCCAGCGGCGGCGATCGCACCGGCCAACGTTTTGCCTTCGCCGGTGGCCATCTCGATGACGTCACCAGCCAACATGCGTAACGCGCCAAGCAATTGCACATCGAATGGTCGCAGTCCGGTGCCGCGTTGGGCGGCTTCGCGGGCTATTGCGAGAAACTGCGGAACATCAGCGGCGTCGGCAAGATCGCCGAGGCTGAGCAGAGCAGCAGCTTTACGCAGCTGCTCATCGTCGAGATCGGCGGCTTTCTCGTCGTATTCGCTCGAAACACTGACTTCAGTCAGCGAACGCCGCTGCTCCTTTTCTGTGCTGGCGCCGAGAAGTCGCCAAAATCGGCTGCTTAGGCGTCCAGGCAAGGCGCTGGGGGTCTTAGGCACCAATCAACGGTACGCGAACTCACACGATGGCTGTCCTAACGCCTATCCACCGCCGATGTCGGGTACCTTCCCCGACGAGAACCCTGATGCGGTGTCGGCGAAGACACCATGGCCGCTGAGGATAGGTCGACATGGATTTGCAACCCTTCCAGCCCTCCATCGACTGGGCCCAAGCCCTGCCGGACTCTTTGTGGTGGATTGGAAAAGCATGGCTGATCAGCGCTGTTTGCGTAGTGATTGGCCTGGTGGTGCTGAGATTTGTCACCGAATGGGGCCGCCAGTACTGGCGGATCACCCGGGGCTATTTCACCGGTTCGCAAGCCATCGGCGTGTGGTTAATGTTGGGTGTGCTGCTGCTGTCGGTGATTATTTCCGTGCGCATGAGCGTGCTTTTTAGTTATCAAGGCCGCGATCTCTACAACGGGCTACAAGCAGCTTTCGAGGGATTCGGCGCACAAAATGATGCGGTGCGGCGATCGGGCGAACATGGATTTTGGATGTCATTGGCAATTTTTTGCGTCATGGCCATCATTTTCATCGCTCGCGTCATGGTTGATATCTACCTGACACAGCGCTTCGTCATTTCCTGGCGAGTATGGCTCACCAATCACCTGACCAATGACTGGCTAACCGGGCGAGCCTATTACCGAGAACGATTCCTTGACAACCCTATTGACAATCCCGACCAGCGCATTCAGCAAGACATCGACATCTTCACCACTGGAGCGGGCGGCACTCCGAACGATCCCTCCAACGGAACGGCCAACACCTTGCTGTTCGGGGCCGTGACTTCGGTAGCCTCGGTGATCTCGTTCGCCGCTATCCTCTGGAACCTCTCCGGCACATTCACCGTGTGGGGGTTGGGCATCCCCCGCGCCATGTTCTTGATTGTTGTCGTTTATGTCTTGGTGGCAACCATCATCACGTTCTGGATCGGTCATCCGTTGATCAAGTTGAGCTTTGCTAACGAGAAACTCAACGCCGCTTTTCGTTATGCGTTGGTACGGGTTCGTGACGGCGCTGAAGCGGTTGGGCTTTATCGTGGCGAGCAAGCCGAACAAAGGCAATTGATGCGCCGCTTTACCGCAATCATCAATAATTATCGTCAGTTCGTCAGGCGCACTATAGGTTTCCTTGGTTGGAACGCTTCAGTGAGTCAAGCAATTGTTCCCCTGCCATGGGTTATTCAGGCGCCGCGACTGTTCGCCGGAAAAATCAACTTAGGCGACGTTGGGCAAACCGCAACCGCATTTGGCAATATTCAGGATTCATTGTCGTTCTTCCGCACTAACTACGCCGCATTCGCGGCATTTCGGGCCGCCATACTGCGCCTCCATGGCCTCGTTGATGCCAATGCTCGCAGCCGTGAGCTGCCCGAGATCGCCGTGCAATCAGGTCCGGACGGATCTATCGAGATTCAGGCGCTCCAGGTGCGCACGCCCACCGACGACCGGCTGATTGACCTGCTGGATCTCCAACTAGAGCGCGGCGAATCGCTCGTCGTCACGGGGCGTTCCGGGGTAGGTAAAACCACGCTGCTGCGGAGTCTGGCGCAGCTATGGCCGTACGCTTCAGGCACCCTGCGCCGACCCGACGGCGAGAAAACCACGATGTTTTTATCGCAGTTGCCGTATGTGCCGTTAGGTGACTTACGCAGCGTAGTGTGCTACCCGAATTCGCCAACCGACATTACCGACGACGCGGTGCGCGACGCGCTGACCAAAGTGGCTTTAGCCCCGTTATGCGATCGGCTCGACGAAGAACAAGACTGGGCTAAGGTGCTCTCCCCGGGTGAACAACAACGGGTGGCGTTTGCCCGCATCTTGCTCACCAAACCACAGGCGGTCTTTCACGACGAGTCCACCTCAGCACTCGACGAGGGGCTGGAATTTGCGCTCTACCAGCTCATGCGTCAGGAACTGCCGGATTGCATTGTTGTTAGTGTCAGCCATCGACGCAGCGTTGAACAACACCACGACCGTCAACTACACCTGCTCGGCCAAGGCCAGTGGCAGCTTGGTGCTACGCGCACGTGAATGCGGCCCCGCGTTAAGGGGATCCGAAGCACGATCACCGTCGCACAGCCCCAGCCGCGTGCATACCGGCACGGCGACCGAAGAAGGATCCCTCGCCTAGCTGAACGCCACTGGCATAGCCCTTGCCGTCCTGCGCGATGTTGGATGCACACGCTCCGACCGCATAGAGCCCAGACACCACTGTGCCGTCTGTACGCAGCACCTGACCATCGAGCGAAGTGGCTAAACCACCCAGGGTGAACCCGGCATACATCGCCTTGCCCAGCGACAGGTCGAACGCACCCCAAGGCCCAATGTTTTGCGGGGCAAGGAACTCCGGTTGTTTATGAAAATCGGGATCCACACCGCGGGCAGCGAAGGTGTTATAGCGCTCCATCGTTGCCACCAGATTTCCGGTCGGAATGCCAAGCGCAGCTTCCATCTCTGCAACGGTTTCCCAGCCATCAATCAAGGGAATCAGTGGCAGCTCAGGTTGCCGTAAGTGTGCCGCATCCAGGATCAGAAACGCCGAACTATCTGGTTGATCCATAACGAACCCGGCTGTTCTGGAATGGTAGGAATCCTCGGCGACAAAACGCTGTCCGAATTTGTTAACGATGACGCCAGTAAGCAGCATCGCCGGCGGATAGGCCGGAGCCGTGATGAAGATCTGATCCATCTGCTCGGTAGCACCACCTGCGGAGATCCCCAGCCGGATACCGAGCCCATCGTCGTAGGTGTTGCCCAACACGAACGGTTTCTTAGCCAACTTCGGGGTATAGGTCGCCACCATCTGTGCGTTCATCACAAAACCGCCGGCCGCAATCACCACTGATCGCGCCTTAACCGCGCCGATATCGGAGAACTGCTTCCAGCTCACACCGACCACAGCGCGTTGTGAGCCGGATCCCTCAACGATCAACGCTGTAGCCCCAGTCTCGTAGCGAACACGTACGCCAAGGTCGGCTGCTCGGTGTACTAGTAAGTCGACCACCAGCTGGGCACCGCCGGTATCACCGGGCACCGGCACTTTGTGGCCACGCGGCGCCGGTACCGCCCGCTCGAAGAACGGCCACACCTTCTCGTTGCCGGTGTACATCAGCCCCTCGGTGTTGGGTTGCACCACCGCTTTGTGCGGGAAGTAACTGCGTTCGAACTGAAAACCCAAGGCCTCCAACCAGCCGAAGTGCTCAACGCTGCCATCGCAGTAGGTGCGAATCTTGGCGTGATCGGGTTTGCGGGCCACCGCAACCAGGTATTTGTACATTTCCTCCGGTGTATCCGGATGGCCGGTGGCCAGCTGCACCGCCGTTCCCCCACCCAGATAGAAGTGCCCGCCGGCTAATGACGTAGTACCGCCCGCTACGGCGGCGCGCTCAAGCACCAGAACGCGTGCACCGGCGGCGGCCGCAGCCACCGCGGCGCAACCACCGGCGATACCGAATCCGATCACTACCACGTCGACCTCGTCCGACCAGGACGTCACCTCGCCCGCACTCAGCGGTGCCGGGATCGCACAGCTCACCGCTGCTCCTGGGGGATGTCGTCGGAGGAGTTCACTAATGTGGTGAACCAACTGCCACAGCCGATATGGCCTGAGCGTCTTCGTGTGCCTGTTCGAAAACAGCTTGCCATGCCACTGCCGCTGGGAATTCGCCCCATACGCTATTGAAGATCCCAATAATGAGCGCGGCGCCCGTAGTGGAGATCAGATACACCGGCCCGCCTGAATCGCCTTTCTGGCTAATCACGCCGCGGGACATGGTGAACCATCCATTGTTAATACTGTCGATAGCGCCGCAGCTCTCACCAGAAACGATGCCGAAATGGCAGACTGCTTGGCCCGGCTGAACCGCCAGACCGAGTTTGGATTGCAACGAACGACCACCAGGTAGAGCAGAACTCACCAGGGCATTATCGGCTAATGCGATCGCCTCATAATCGGCGATTAACTGGCCTGGTGCAACAATAGAACCGCTTGGTGTGTTGTCTCTGAAACTCACCAGGCGACCGATGACATTGTTGTCTTTGTCCGTGACCATTCCGCTGCCCCGGCAATGACCTGCGGTGAATGCGAGCTTCAAAACCGGATCAACATAGCCCAAAGTGCATAAGTGCACATCTTGATGTATTTCCATGCCAGGGAAAACCAGCACCGGATCGGCAATAGCCGGTACCGGCACCCCGCAAAGCCCAAAGGTCACAGCGCTAACCGCAGCGACCAAAATACGCATGCCTGGGCGGTACAACTTTGCCTCCGATCCCTAAGCGTCGATCACGCGGCGGCAGCCGTGCCGTATGTGGTGGTGTCATCGACCTGCTCTGCCGTATTAGGTCTCCAACCTGGCGGACCGAAGAGGTAGCCCAGGCAATCACGCCAACGCGTCGCTGAACGCAGATCACGCGCTATCGCGACATATTCTCGTGTCTGCAACGTCCAAATATTGAACGTGTCGACCGGCTTGGTGAGCCCGTAATGCGGACGAAACAGCTCAGGTTGGAAGCTGCCGAAAATCCGATCCCAGATGATGAAGATGCCACCGTAATTTTTGTCCAGATATATCTGGTCCATACCGTGGTGCACCCGGTGATGTGAGGGAGTGTTGAAAACAAATTCAAACAATCGGGGCAACTTAGCGATCCGCTCGGTATGCACCCAGAATTGATAGATCAAATTTAGTGAAAAACTTGCGAAAACCATCCACGGCGGAATCCCTAACAGCGGCAAGGGAACCCAAATCAAAATTTCGCCGCTATTGTTCCATTTCTGTCGCAGCGCAGTAGCGAAGTTAAAGTACGCGCTGGAGTGATGGGCTTGATGGGTCGCCCAGATCAGCCGAATCCGGTGCGCCATACGATGGTAGGTGTAAAACAGCAGATCGACACCGACGACCGCGATGACCCACGTGTACCACTGTCCCGACGGTAAATGCCAGGGTGCGAGATAGCCGTAAATCGCTGCATAGCCAAGTAAGGCAACGAACTTCCAACCGGCAGTAGTCGCCACGGAGACTAGCCCCATCGAAATGCTCGCCCACGAGTCCGGAGTGGAATAACCCCCGCGGGCAGGCCGGTCAGAAATCCGCTCCAGTTTGCCGGCCGCCGTCCACTCCAGGGTCAGCAGCAGCAGGAAAAACGGAATGGCCAGCAGCACCGGATCTCGTAGTTGGGCGGGCAACCAGGCCAGAAAGCCAATCCAGTGCTCCACGCATACAGGGTACGACCAGCAGCTGGCGTGAGGTGGCGCTTCCTTGAATTACGCTAAATGCTGCGGGCAGTAAGCGGTGGCGGCAAGTCGGGTAAAAAGGGCAGCGCCATCAAGAGTAAATCCAGGGTTGCGATTTGCTATTTCATTAGCGACCTGCATGCCCTGCGCGCCATCAGCCATCATCCCGCATACCCCGCGGCCGGCGGCAATGACTTGACCCGGGTCACTGTAGGTGATTCCCGCCTGCCGAAGGGCGCCAAGAAATGTTGCATCATTGTTGGCTGAATCGGCATGTGCTGGGGTCGCGAAGCCGAGCGCGGTAGCGACGCCCAGCGAGGCTAACAATCCCGTCAAATACTTCACCACGAGCCTTCCCGGTATTGGCGTACCTGCTGCGCGCAGCAACTCGCCTTAACGCGAACGCAGGCTACGATTCCGCATCAAACTCAGATCGCACATCGGCTGATCGGCTAGAGTGACAAGGTGAATCCGGTATCCCCTGATCAGGGGATACCGGAGTTGTTTGTAGAGATAGTTATGCCCGAGTTCGACACCAGTACCGTGAGCTGCGTGGCCGATATTGTTTGATCTGGAACGGTGATTCGTGATGCGTTACAACCCGCCGCCAAACTGGCCCCAGCCACCTCAAGGTTGGGCGCCCACACCGGAGTGGTCGCCAGATCCATCGTGGCCGCCGCCTCCACCAGGCTGGAAATTCTGGATTGAGGATACTTCGACGGCGGTTAAAGACACGTTCGCGTTGGGTCGACTCGGACGTACCACTGATGACGTGGAATATTTCGGCGACGACCGAGCCTGGTCAGCCGATTCTGGCAAGCTGCAGCTTGATGCACAGCTGAGCGCTACCGAGACGCCAGCGGCACCGATTGAAGTGGCCGCCGAAGATCTTTGCGCTCAGCATCTCGGGTGCTCCGCCATCATTAGGTGGAATGATGAGCATACCTATGACATCGGAACGATAGCAGCTATCAGCGCGGATGCCTCCACGATCAGCGTTAAACTCGCGGGCCTAGAAAAAACTGTTGTATTTGTTCGCGAAGTATCAGATGAAGATCCTGCTAATCCTCGCCTTTACCTGTGGACGTGAGCCAGGGCTAAAACGATAATTATATCGTTTGCTTCTCGGCAACCGCAGCGTTAAGACCTTCCGCAAGATCCTCGCGGGTCAACTCCCTGAAGCGATTCAGTTGCTCTTCGCTGAATTCAGCATGGTCCTCAGCCAACACGGCGTCGAGTTCTTCGTCGTCGATTCTGGCGCTACGGTGATCACGCGCTTTCTCAACTACATTGCGTACAAAGCCAGCATTGCCGAGCAAGTCAATGCCGCGGATCAGATCTCCATCGGCAGAGATGGTTTCATCGAGATAATATTTCGTGTACGCCGGCGATAACACCTCAGCTGATTCTTCAGTAATGATGTCTTGATTTTCGCGACCAATCAGCAGGGTCAGATCAATTAATTCATTTGGGGTGTAACTGAAAAATTCAATTCTCGTCGAAAATCGCCGTCGCAAACCCGGATTGACGTCCAACATCTTTTCCATCGCTTTGGCGTACCCCGCCCCGAACACGACGAGTTCATCGCGATGATTCTCCATATACAACAACAATGTGTTGATAATGGCATTGCCATAAGGGTCACCCTGGGAATAACCATGCTCATGCAGTGCATGCATTTCATCGATGAAGACGGCTCCACCCAACGCAGACTCAAGAAGTTCCTCGGTGTTTTTCTCCGCATCACCCATATAGCGGCCTAACAACTTGGCACGGCTGGTTTCCACCACGACCGGTTTACGCAGTATCGTTAATCCACACAACTGCTTCGCGAATGCCCGTGCCACCGTCGTCTTTCCGGTGCCGGGCGGGCCCAGCAGCAGGGTATGACGCGATGTCACCGGCACCGGGAGCCCCATTTTGACCCGAGCTAAATTAACTTTGGTCGTCGACTTGATGCGTTTGATCTCGCGTTTGGCTTTCTCCATACCCAGCATGGCGTCAAGTTCGGCATCGCCTTCAACCAGATACTTCTCCGCCATCTCGGCATACAGCGCGGCTTCAGCCTGTGCACGCGTCGGCGCGCTAGCTGGATCCCACGGATCTTTGCGGCCTTCGATCGTTGCCGGATCGGTCAGCACCAACCGGTAGTTGGTCTGGTTTAACGCCTCACGTGCCGGAGCGAACTTAGCATCACGCGAGTACACCCGGCGAAACAGCTCAACGGCCTCTTCTTCTCGCCCCACATGCCGCATGCACATGCCTTGGGTGTACATCGCGACGTTAGCCGCTCCCGGTACGCGGTCCCCTTCGATGGCTTCATGCGCACGCCGATACGCTTCTTCAAAGACCCCTAGTGAGGCTAACGCCGTAGTCGCCATTGCCGCCCCCGCAGCCTTCAGCTCGGGGTTTCGCCAGGGTTTTTCCGGGAACTGGGTGAGCACATCGGGCCAGCGGCCAGTGCGGAAATGCAGGAGGCCGCGCACGTAAGCCACTAACTCGGCATCAGAGGGATGGCGTGGTTCGGTCGCGTCAAGCAGATCGGCCGCTTCCTGATAACGCTTGGCCTCAATGAGCACAGCAGCGTAACCGGCAGCTAGTGAATCCACGCTGGTGATTATTAATTTGAGAAACAACCCGTCGGATACCGCAGGGCGAAACTCTAAATCGGTGACGCCAAGACGACGCGTCTCCCAACCAAACGTTCTGACCGCAGCCCATGCGCCGGCAAGCACGTCAATGCTTTGATCACCGGCCAACAGCCGGGCTAGCCAACCATCACACATATAAGGATCGAGCTGGGTGGCACGAGTGAACATCTGCAAAGCCACCTGAGGGTTGCGGCTAGGCTCAAGCCCACTTACCGAGATGCCCGACGCGAGCAGACCAGCCACCATCGCGTTACGCGCATCGATCGCGGTTGATTGGCTGGTCATTTCACCCTTCGGGCGAGTTCATCGAGCGTTCAAGCACCGAACCTAGCGGAACTTCTAGCTCTTCATGGTGGCTCAACTCGCGAGCCG
>JAIENC010000245.1 GCA_019751635.1 Mycobacteriaceae bacterium | reverse complement strand
CGATGGGGGTAGATTGCGGATTTGTCTCCAACCACTGCCCAGTCTGCCTGGCGCACTCGCCGGCGCAGCGGCCGCGGTCGCCAGCACGACAGAAGGTGGCGTGAGCACCGCTAATAGCGGCCAGAACAATATCGGCAGCGCCAATATTGGTAACGCTAATATCGGTGGCGCCAACATTGGCAATCAAAATAATGGCAGTGGAAACGTCGGTAGTAATAATATGGGGTTTGGAAATAATGGCAGCGCCAACATTGGGATAGGAAACTTCGGGAACTATAATATCGGTTTCGGAAACAAGGGGAATAATAACTTCGGCCTTGGGCTTACCGGCAACAATAAAGTGGGCATAGGATTGCTGAATTCCGGCACCGGAAATATAGGTTTCGGGAATACGGGCAACAATAATGTTGGGTTCTTCAATTCGGGTGATAACAACTTCGGAGTGCTTAACGCGGGCAGCGGAAACTTCGGTTTCTCTAATTCCGGTCACGAGAATACTGGACTTTTGAATTCTGGTCATACGAATACTGGATTTTTGAATTCTGGCCAGGTGAATACCGGTTACTTAAACTACACTGACGGTAACGCTAACTTCGGTGACATGATTCCTAGTTTTGATTCAAATTCGGGTTACGGCAACGTGGGCAGTGATAACTCGGGGTTCTTCAATCGCGGCACCAGCAACTCGGGCTATGGAAATGCAGGCCTGGATGGCGCTGCGGGTTCTGGCAACGTTGGCTTGAACAACGCCGGTAGCGATAACGTGGGCATCGGCAACATCGGCACCGGAAACGTGGGTATCGGGCTTGTCGGGGACAACCAGGTAGGTATTGCTATCCAGGGGCTGAACTGGACGGACTTGGCGAGCTTGCTGAGCATCAACTTCGGCTTCCAGGGGTAGCTCACCTGGCGGTGGCGGTAAGTTTGGACAGATATGAGTGCGTATCTGACCGAATCTCAACCCAGTCATCACGCGGATAGGCTGCTTGACGGCCTCAACTCGCAACAACGCCAGGCGGTGCTGCATGAGGGCGTGCCGCTGCTGATCGTTGCGGGTGCTGGTTCAGGCAAGACCGCCGTGTTGACGCGGCGGATCGCGTATCTGATTGCCGAACGCAATGTCGGTGTCGGTCAGATCCTGGCTATCACCTTCACCAATAAGGCCGCCGCAGAGATGCGTGAGCGAGTTGTCGAGTTGGTGGGGTCCCGAGGGCGGGCGATGTGGGTGTCGACGTTCCACTCGATGTGCGTACGAATCCTGCGCAATCAGGCGGCCCTGGTTGGTGGCCTCAACTCCAATTTCTCAATCTATGATGGCGACGATTCCCGGCGGCTCTTGCAGATGATCGGCCGGGACATGGATCTCGATATCAAGCGATACTCCCCACGGCTGCTAGGTCGGGCCATCTCCAACCTGAAAAACGAGTTAATTGATCCCGAGCGGGCGGCGGCGCAGGCATCCGATGGTTCGGCCGACGGCTTGGCTCGTAGGGTTGCTGCGGTCTACGTGGAGTACCAGCGCCGACTGCGGGCGGCCAACGCATTGGACTTCGATGACCTGATCGGTGAGACGGTGCGAGTGCTGCAGACTTTCCCGCACATTGCTTCGCATTATCGGCACAGATTTCGCCATATTCTCGTGGATGAGTACCAGGATACTAATCACGCGCAATACGTGTTGGTGCGCGAATTAGTTGGTTATGCTGTGGATGATTCTTGTGAATATATCGCACCAGCCCAGTTGTGTGTCGTCGGCGATGCCGACCAAGCAATCTATGCGTTTCGTGGGGCCACGATTCGCAATATCGATGATTTTGAACGTGACTATCCCAATGCCAAGACCATTCTGCTGGAACAAAATTATCGTTCGACACAAAACATTCTCTCGGCCGCTAATTCCGTGATTTCCTGTAATGCCGAACGGCGCAAAAAACGATTGTGGACCGATGCCGGCGCGGGGGAGCCGCTCGTTGGCTATGTAGCCGATAACGAGCACGACGAGGCCAGGTTTGTGGCCGAGGAAATTGATGCGCTGGTGCAGCGTGGCGAGGCTACGTACCACGATGTGGCGGTTTTCTACCGCACCAATAATTCCTCGCGATCATTGGAGGAAGTGTTCATTCGGGCCGGGATTCCGTACAAAGTGGTTGGGGGAGTCCGGTTTTACGAACGCAAGGAGATCCGCGACATCATTGCCTACCTGAGGGTGCTTGACAACCCTGGGGACGCGGTGAGTCTGCGACGGATCCTCAATACGCCGCGGCGTGGGATCGGCGATCGTGCTGAAGCTTGCGTAGCGGTGTACGCCGAAAACGCCGGAATCAGCTTTGCGGACGCGCTGCAGGCCGCGGCCGAAGGTCGGGTTTCGCTCTTGAATAGCCGCTCGGTGAAAGCGATTGCGGGCTTTGTTGGGCTGCTTGATGAGTTGCGTAACCGACTCGACGTTGATCTCGGCGAATTGGTTGAGTTGGTGTTGGAGCGTAGTGGGTACCGCGCCGAGCTGGAATCATCTACCGATCCCCAGGATTTGGCGCGTCTTGACAACCTCAACGAACTGGTCAGCATGGCGCACGAATTCAGTACAGATCGGGCCAATGCCGCGGTACTCGACGAGTCTTTGGGTAATCCAATTGACCAAGATCTGCCCACGGTCGGCGTGCTCGCGGAGTTTTTGGAAAAAATGTCATTAGTCGCTGATGCGGACAGCATTCCGGAAAATGATGACGGGGTGGTGACGCTGATGACCCTGCATACCGCCAAAGGTTTGGAATTTCCGGTGGTGTTCGTGACCGGTTGGGAAGACGGCATGTTCCCGCATATGCGGTCGCTGGAGGAGCCCAAACAGCTTGCGGAGGAGCGGCGGCTGGCTTACGTCGGCATCACTCGGGCGCGGCAACGGCTTTATGTGAGCAGGGCGGTCGTCAGGTCTTCCTGGGGGCAACCCATGCTAAACCCGGAATCTCGATTTCTGCGGGAGATTCCCCAGGACCTCATTGACTGGCGACGTGTTGCTCCGGTTGAGTCGTTCAGCGCACCGGTGAGCGGCATAAGCCTAGGGTCGACACGATCGTCCTCGACTCGTTCGGCGGCAAGCGCGGGGCCGCTTCTGGTGCTTGCCCCCGGTGATCGAGTAACACACGACAAATACGGGCTCGGCCGGGTTGAGGAGGTCTCCGGCGTCGGCGCATCCGCAATGTCGTTGATTGATTTCGGCAGTTCCGGGCGGGTGAAGTTGATGCACAACCATGCCCCGATGACCAAGCTGTAAGACCTAGCTCACGATCTGGTGAAGCTATCCACGCCCGTTGATCGCTTAGGGTTAGCCGACGTAATTGCCGACGCTGATCCCCCGCTGGGCTAGCCACGGCACGGGGTCAACCCGATGTGCGTTGTCGACCAGCACCTCAAAGTGCAGATGCGGGCCAGTGGAGTCGCCGCGATTGCCCATCGTGGCTATCTGATCGCCTGCCATGACCCGCTGACCCACAGTGACCATGGTGGTGTTGACGTGCCCGTAGAGGGTGGCTGTGCCGTCGGAATGACGCAGCTTAACCAGCATTCCGTAGCCGGCTGCTGGTCCAGCTTCAATGACAACGCCGTCCGATACCGCATAGATCGGGGTACCAATCGCGTTGGCGATGTCGATGCCTGCGTGCAATACGCCCCAGCGATACCCGAAACCGGAGGTGAATACCCCGTTTGTCGGCATGATGAACAAAGGCCGTTGCAAAAGTGCCTCACGCTGCGCCCGCTCTTCGGCGAAGGACACCGCTCTGATGAGCTGCGCATTGTGTACTGCGACATGTGATGCGGGCTTGACCGACACCACTTGAATGCCCCGCTGCGGGGTGATAGCAGACCCCGCGTTGGGCGCCGATACATGAGCAGCCAACACCATCTGCGGTGCTGCGGTGTGCGAGTGATGAACTGCCGTATGCGCTGCGGTGGCTGTTGCTCCTGCCGCCATCGCGGTGATCAGCAACCGACTTTTGGCCGCACTGGTCGGTGGTTTGCGGTGTTGGCCGCTGCGCGCAGGAACGGAAATATCGATGACGTCAGTATCGGCAGTAAGGCTTTGATCAGCCTGGGGGTTGGCAGTGGAGTCGCTGGGTGGAGCTAGCTGAAGCGCGGGCAGGTTGTCGGTGTCGAGAAGATCGTCCAGCTCGGGTGCTAACACCACGTGAGCTCGGGTGCGAAATGCTGCACTGCTGCTGAACTCGATATCGTCAAGGCCGCCACATTCGTGCAATGCAATGATCTCGGTGACTTCATTGCGGTCGAAGCCGCGTCGACGGTCGGGATGGTGCTGGGCTAGCTGGCGCTCGGTCACCCTAAAGTCCTCTAATCGTAACCATAACGTTATCCAATTGCTGAGAGATTATCGGCTCGGCCCGGTATGGGGCAACTGATGCGGGGAATCGGGTTGAATTTGTGGCCCGGATCACTGGCTGCGCGACTTCGCGCATGCTGAGCACGTTATTGGCCGTGTGCACCGCGAATATGTGGATGCGGCGCTGGAGCGGTCAGATCGTGTCGATACAGTTCCACCTTGCGGGTTGTGAGAATCGGCGCAGCCTCCCCATAAGCTGAATGCAAAAGACGGTGAGACCATGGATCTCTTCGAGTACCAGGCGAAGGAGTTATTCGCCAAGCACGACGTACCTAGCACGCCCGGAAGGGTGGCCACCTCTGCTGATGAGGCTAAAGCCATCGCCGAAGAAATAGGCCGCCCGGTCATGATCAAAGCTCAGGTCAAGACGGGTGGGCGTGGCAAAGCCGGCGGTGTGAAATACGCTGCGACACCCCAAGAGGCCTATGCCCACGCCGCTGCCATCCTGGGGCTGGACATTAAAGGACATATCGTCAAGAAGTTGCTGGTCGCAGAGGCTAGCGATATTGCGCAAGAATATTACTTTTCCTTCCTGCTGGACCGCGCCAACCGCAGTTATCTCGCGATGTGTTCAGTCGCGGGTGGGATGGATATCGAAGAAGTAGCCGCCACCAAGCCGGAGCTGCTTGCCAAGGTGCCGGTGGACATTGTCTCGGGTGTCGATCTGGCCTTTGCGCGTTCTATTGCCGAGCAAGGCCATCTGCCCGCGGAGGTGCTTGATGCTGCTGCGGTCACTATCAGCAAACTTTGGGAGTTGCTCGTCGCTGAAGACGCCACCTTGGTTGAGGTCAACCCGTTGGTGCGCACGCCCTCCCGCGGGGAAGGCGATCCGGGCCAGATTTTGGCACTTGACGGCAAGATCACCCTGGACGGCAATGCTGAGTTCCGCCAGCCTGGGCATGCGGCATTCGAAGATCGGGCGGCCACTGACCCCTTGGAACTGAAGGCTAAAGAAAACGACCTGAACTACGTCAAACTGGACGGCGAAGTAGGGATCATTGGTAACGGTGCGGGCTTGGTGATGTCGACGCTCGATGTTGTCGCCTATGCCGGAGAGAAATACGGCGGAGTCAAGCCGGCCAACTTCCTCGACATCGGCGGCGGGGCTTCCGCTCAGGTGATGGCTGCTGGGCTGGCTATCATCCTGGCGGATAGCCAGGTCAAGAGCGTGTTCGTGAATGTGTTCGGTGGCATCACCGCCTGCGACGAAGTTGCCGCTGGAATCGTGAGTGCGCTGGATATTCTCGGCGAATCGCAGACCCGCCAGCTCGTTGTCCGGCTCGACGGAAATAACGTTGAGGAAGGCCGGCGCATTCTGGCCGAAGCTAACCACCCGCTGGTGACTATGGTGTCCACCATGGATGAGGCCGCTGATAAAGCTGCCGAACTAGCGAGTGCTCAGTGACGATCGCCGGCGCGGCGAACTCGGGTGCGACGGGTCGCCACCAGATGCCTAGGCCAAACCGAGAGGAACCGTGACCTGATGGCTATTTTTTTGACCGCAGAGTCGAAAGTCATCGTCCAGGGCATTACCGGAAACGAAGGGACTACGCATACCGCGCGGATGCTCAAGGCTGGTACCCAATTGCTGGGCGGGGTTAATGCTCGTAAGGCCGGTACCACGGTCAAACACTTCAAGGCTGATGGCTCCCCGGTGGAGTTACCGGTTTTTGGCACCGTCGTCGAGGCGATGAAGCAGACCGGCGCTGAGGTATCGGTGGTGTTTGTCCCGCCACAGTTCGCCAAAGACGCCATGATCGAGGCGATCGATGCCGAGATTCCCTTGCTGGTGGTCATCACCGAGGGCATCCCGGTGCAAGATTCCACCTATGCATGGGCCTATAACGTTGCCCAAGGGGGTAAGACTCGGATTATCGGGCCGAACTGCCCGGGAATTATTAGCCCGGGGCAGTCGTTGGCCGGCATCACCCCGGCCAACATCACTGGTCCGGGGCCTATTGGATTGGTATCCAAATCCGGCACCCTCACCTACCAGATGATGTTCGAGCTGCGTGACATCGGTTTTTCTACCGCAATCGGTATCGGTGGCGATCCGGTGGTGGGTACTACCCACATTGACGCCATCGCGGCTTTCGAGAAAGACCCAGAAACTGAACTGATGGTGTTGATCGGCGAGATCGGTGGTGACGCTGAAGAACGTGCGGCCGACTACATCAGAGCTAACGTGTCCAAGCCGGTTGTCGGTTATGTCGCGGGATTCACCGCTCCGGAAGGCAAGACGATGGGCCACGCTGGGGCTATCGTGTCCGGCTCGTCGGGTACTGCGGCGGCCAAGCAACAAGCTTTGGAGGCGGCTGGGGTTCGGGTTGGCAAAACCCCGTCCGAGACAGCTGCGTTGGCTCGCAAGATCCTGGCCAACTCCTAAAGTTTTCCGGCTAGCCGTTCTACATAGGCGACGACCTCGTTTTCGGTGCGGTCAGGCATGCCGAACAGCACCTCGGTTACTCCTAGTTCGGCCCAGTGCTGCAGCTTCTCTGGCACCGGTTTAGATTCCAGGGCCACGATCTGTGGTGTATCGGCGCGTCCGGCGGTTGCCCATACATCGTGGAGTAGCTGCACCGACGCATCGATATTGGTATCGCGTGGTGTGGTGATCCAACCATCGGCGTTGCGGGCTATCCAGGTGAAATTTTTCTCGGTGCCAGCCGCTCCGACTAGCACCGGAATAGGCGATTGGACTGGTTTGGGCCAGGCCCAGCTTGGTCCGAAGCTAACGAACTCGCCCTGGTAAGCAGCTTCCTCCTGGGTCCACAGTGCCCGCATGGCAGCTAGGTATTCCCTGAGCATGGTGCGGCGGCGTCTAGCCGGTACGCCGTGGTCGCTGAGTTCGTCGGTGTTCCAACCGAATCCCACTCCTAGGCGTACTCGTCCGCCGGATAGGTGGTCTAAGGTGGCTATCGATTTCGCCAACGTAATCGGATCGTGTTCAACCGGTAGTGCCACTGCCGTGGCAAGGCGAATGTGTGACGTCACCGCGCAGGCGGTACCTAGGCTCACCCAAGGGTCGAGGGTGCGCATATAGCGGTCGTCGGGCAGCGTTGTGCCACCCGTCGAGGGATGGATAGCCGTGCGCTTGACCGGGATATGGGTGTGTTCGGGAACGTAGAACGTGCTGAAGCCATGGTTTTCGGCAAGCTTGGCCGCTGCCGCGGGAGAAATTCCACGGTCACTGGTGAACAGCGCGAGCCCATACTCCATGTAAAGAAATTAGTAGAAAAGAAGCACAGGGCAAGCCTGCGGCGTGAATCGTTGATCGCCGCGGCGCTGGTATTTGTGCGTGCGCTAGCGTGGAGAGTCGAATCGCTTCTCGTACAGGAGAGTCATGACTTACTCGCCCGGCAGTTCCGGATATCCACCAGCGCCACCTCCGGGTGCGTATGGGACATCCACGCCGTCGTCGCCAAGGAGTGACGTCAGCAAGTTACCGCTCTACCTCAACGTTACGGTGGCCGTCTTAGGCCCGGCGGCTTATCTGGCGAGTTTCGGTCCGATGTTCACGATCTACGCCGATCTGGGCCCAGGCAGTGGCGGTTTGATGGTTGGTGGCGGTGTCGGTACTGCTCTGGCTATCGTCGCTAGTTTGCTGTCCTCGTTTTTTGGCGCGATTAGCCTGCTCCCTAAAGCCAAGAGCTATGTTGCTGTAGTTGCCGCCCTTGCCGTGTTGGGTGCGCTCTTGGTGATTGCGCAGACTGTCAATGCGCCCAACGATTGGTCCATTGGGTGGGCGCTATGGTTGATCCTCGGTTTCTGTGTCGTTCAGGGTTTCGTCGCTGTCGTTGCGCTGTTGTTGGAGTCGGGTGTGATTACCGCGCCGGCGCCACGGCCCAGATATGACCCGTACGCGAGCTATGGACAGTTTGGGCCGTACGGCCATTACGGCGCTCAGGCGCCCGGTTATTACGGGCAGCAGCATGCATCGGTGCCCCAGCCCGGGCGCCCGCAGCCAGCTGGGTATCGAGCCCAGTATCCCTATCCTGCGCCCAGTAGCGGATTTGGTGCGGTGGGCGCACCGTCCGGGCTACAACAGCACCAGGATCAGGTGACGGATACTCCGCCGACCGGCTTTCCCAGCTTGGCCCCGACGACCGCCAGTCCAGCTCAGCAGGGCGAGGGGGTTGGCGCCGCGCCAGACCAGAGCGCTTCTCGGCTGGGTCAGGACCAGGAGCCATCGTCGTCCACGCCAACCGGGCCAACTCCGGCCTAATCGAGTGCTCTCGCGCCCAGACGGGCCCGTGCGCGACGCGTGACGCCGGTGCCGAACAATCGAGCAGTGGGCGCCCGGCAGGCGCGTGACCTGCTGCGGGTCGCTTTTGGTCCAGCCTTGGTGGCGTTGACTGTCGTCGCGGCGGTTACGCTCCTGCAGCTGCTCATCGCCAATAGCGACATGACGGGTGCATTGGGCGCTATTGCCAGCATGTGGCTCGGTATGCATCGGGTACCGATCTCGATCGGCGGTCGCGAACTCGGTGTGCTGCCGCTCCTGCCGATGCTGGTGCTGGTGTGGGGTACCGCGCGCACCACGGCTCAGGCCATCTCGGCGCGTACGTCCTGGCTGGTAATCCGCTGGGTAGTGGCGTCGGCGCTGAGCGGGCCGCTCTTTATTGCGGCGCTGGCGCTGGCGGTCATCCATGACGCGGCCTCGGTGATGACCGAGTTGCAGACGCCTAACGCGTTACGTGCCTTCGTCAGTGTCTTGGTGGTGCATGGCATTGGTGCCGCGCTCGGTGTTGGCTCTCAGGTGGGCCGGCGGGCTCTGGCGACATCCCCCTTGTCGGATTGGCTGGCTGACTCGTTCCGGGCGGGCGCGGCTGGGGTCTTGGCGTTACTCGGGCTATCTGGCTTAGTGACGGCGGGGTCGCTAGTGGTGCACTGGGGAACGATGCATCAGCTGTATGCCATCACCGACTCGGCTTTTGGCCAGTTCAGTCTGTCGATGCTGTCGGTGTTGTATGCCCCCAACGTTATTGTCGGGACCGCGGCGGCTGCGGTGGGCTCCAGTGCGCATCTGGGGGTGGCGACGTTTAGTTCGTTTACTGTCTTTGGCGGTGACATCCCGGCGCTGCCGATCCTGGCTGCGGCCCCTAAACCGCCGCTGGGGCCGGTATGGGTTGCTTTGCTCATTATCGGAGCATCAGCTGGAGTGGTAGTGGGGCAGCAATGTGCGCGTCGCCGGTTACCGCTTGTTTGGGCACTAGCCAAGCTGGTGGTGGCGGCCGCGGTGGGCGCGTTGGTTATGGCAGTGTGCGGCTATGCTGCCGGCGGCAAGCTGGGCAACTTCGGTGACGTCGGAGTCGATCAGAGCACTTTCGGGTTAGCGGTGTTTGCGTGGTTTACCGTTATCGGCTGGATTACCGTGGTGATGGCTGGTGGTATCAAGCGGCGCGGTCGAAAGCCCAAGCCAGTGCCTGAGCCGGCGACTCCGGTTGTTCAACCAGCCGTCGAACTGGCTGATGCTGGGTCTTGCGACGATGTTGTTGATACTGAGGTATCGGCCGATGCTGAGGTGGACCAACCGCAGGAATCGGCTACGGACCGCCCAGATTAAACTCTGGCTGTGTCGCAACCGTTCCGAATACCGCCTACTGCGCCGGCCCGGCTGGTTGTGCTGGCTTCGGGGACCGGTTCGCTGTTCCGGTCGCTGATCGAGGCTGCTGTCGGGGACTACCCGGCCCGAGTGGTTGCACTCGGGGTAGATCGTGACTGCTTAGCTGTGGAGATCGCCGCGGCGGCAGCGCTGCCGGTCTTCACCGTTGCGCTGGCCGACTATCCCAGCCGCGCTGCGTGGGACGCTGCATTGGCTGATGTTGTCGCCAAGCATTCGCCGGATCTCATCGTCTGCGCCGGATTCATGAAACTGCTTGGTCCGCAGTTTCTTTCGTGTTTCAGTGGCCGTGTCATCAACACTCACCCGGCGTTGCTTCCGGCGTTTCCCGGTGCGCATGGTGTTACCGAAGCTTTGGCTTACGGTGTGAAAGTGACCGGCTGCACCGTGCACGTGGTAGATAGCGGCACCGATACCGGACCTATTCTGGCTCAGCAGCCTGTACCGGTGTTCGACAGTGATACCGAAGAAACGTTGCATGAGCGCATCAAAGTTGTTGAACGACAATTGCTGGTCGATGTGGTGGCTGACGTGGTCATCAGCGGTGTGACCTCAGACGGACGAAAGGCGATTTTGGGATGAGCATCGGCGAGGAACAAAATATTGCGAAAAGGCCGATCCGCCGAGCGCTGATCAGCGTCTATGACAAGACCGGGCTGATCGGCCTCGCACGCGGTTTGCACGCTGCTGGGGTGACCATCGTCTCTACCGGTTCGACAGCGAAAGTTATTGCTGAACAAGGAATCTCGGTGACCCGTGTGGAGGAGGTGACGGGGTTTCCTGAGGTGCTCGATGGCCGCGTCAAGACTTTGCACCCCGGGGTGCATGCTGGGCTATTGGCCGATACCCGCAAGCCTGAACACATCTCAGCTTTGCAGAAACTGGGGATTGACACGTTTGATCTGGTGGTGGTCAACCTCTATCCATTCGGGCAGACTGTCGAGTCCGGTGCGGGTATTGACGACTGTATTGAGCAGATCGACATCGGCGGGCCTTCGATGGTGCGCGCGGCCGCGAAGAATCATCCCAGTGTGGCGGTAGTGGTGGATCCGCTCGGCTACGACGGTGTGTTAGCCGCGATTCGCCATGGCGGTTTCACGCTTGCGGAACGTAAAAAGCTTGCTGCGTTGGCATTTCAGCACACCGCCGAGTACGATGTCGCCGTTGCGAGCTGGATGGAATCGACGCTGGCACCAGAGCAGCCGGCTAACGCATTTCCGGCTTGGTTCACCGGAACCTGGCGGCGTTCGGCAGTGTTGCGCTACGGCGAGAACCCGCACCAACCGGCCGCGCTGTACCACGACCCTGCGGCTTGGCCGGGTTTAGCTCAAGCCGAGCAGTTGCACGGAAAAGAGATGTCTTACAACAACTTCACCGACGCTGATGCGGCCTGGCGGGCCTGCTTTGACCATGAACAGATGTGCGTAGCGATCATTAAGCACGCCAACCCGTGTGGTATTGCTGTCTCCGATGTTTCGGTTGCTGATGCGCATCGTAAAGCCCATGATTGCGATCCGACCAGCGCTTTTGGCGGGGTAATCGCGGCTAATACGCAAGTCACCGTAGAGATGGCTGAATATGTCAGCAGCATCTTCACCGAGGTGATTGTGGCACCCGCGTATGCGCCGGGTGCGGTGGAGGTGTTGGCGCGTAAGAAGAATATTCGGATCTTGCTGGCTTCCGAGCCGCCAGTAGCACTCGATGCTGGCGTTGAGCTGCGTCCGGTCAGTGGTGGGCTGCTGATGCAGCAGCGGGATCGGTTGGATGCGCCTGGCGATAACCCGATTAACTGGACTTTGGCAACCGGTGCTGCCGCTGACCCGAAAACTTTGGCGGATTTAGCTTTTGCGTGGCGGGCGTGCCGTGCGGTCAAATCCAATGCGATTGTGGTCGCCGCTGATGGTGCCACAGTAGGTATCGGTATGGGCCAGGTCAATCGTGTCGACGCGGCTCGGCTGGCGGTTGAGCGTGGCGGCGACCGAGTGCGTGGTGCGGTCGCAGCTTCAGATGCTTTCTTTCCGTTCCCAGACGGGCTGCAAGTACTAGCTGCTGCTGGTGTCGGGGCGGTTGTGCATCCCGGGGGCTCGGTGCGTGACGATGAAGTGGCTGCCGCAGCAGCCCAAGCGGGTGTGACGCTGTACCTGACTGGTGCACGCCACTTCGCGCACTAGGGGGTGTGTTACGTGTTGAGTGTGTAGCTTGTTGCGTGATTTCGCTGAATTCTCGCCAAGAACCTACACACTTGACGGTGTTGTCGGAGGAGGCGCAGCTCGGGCAGTCGCGTGAACTAGCTCAAAAGACGCTAGCGACGGCGCTGAAAGTACCAGTGCTTGCCATAATAAGCACGCCGATCGCGATGAAGACTAAAGGGACGAGCCAGTAGTCGATCCTGCCGACGGTAGCTATCACGGCGCGTCGGGTTCCCAGTAGTGCCCCTAACGCGCACCACACGCCCGCTAATGCCACAAATCCCGCCGCTGTTAACAGCGTTGATATCGGGTGCATGGTGCGAAACAACGGGGTGAATACCCCAAAAGTGTCTGCCCCGTTGGCGAAGGTAATTGCCGCGATACCAGGAATTCCGGCGGCTAGTGGTGCTCGCCCGTTTTCGTCGGTGCGGCCTCTGCTGGCTACCAGCCGCCATAATCCCCGCACCCCGAAAGCGATAGGGATTAGTCCCAACATCCCCACCCAGCGATCTGAAATGTTGTGCAGCCCAACCGCGGCGACCAGAGAGAACCCGACAACGGTGGAGAAGCCGACATATTGGCCCACCACAATGCTGACTGGCCGGGGCAGTCCGGTGGTTCGGCTGCTGGTGAACAGTGCGGTGACGATAATCAAGTCATCGATGGTGGTGGCGGCGAAGGCAACGAATGCGACGACTATCAGCGACACATTCACAATGTTTGACTGTACGTGAGGGCCATCATCGCCAGTTCATGGTGCATAGATATCTGGCTGGGCATCGGCGGGCTTCGACGACACTCCGGAGACTGTTGCTTACAGTCTGATTCGGTGTGCCGATTCCGGGCGTGGCGTGGTTTGTTGACCAGCGGCCACCGACGGGCTTAGTGCGGCGGTAGTGGAGCTGGTTCATGTGGGCGGCTTTAGTAGGCATCGACGCTTCGGCCGCCCGGTGACTTGTATAGGTATGGGTATCGCACATTCGGGTCATTCGGTGGTCTCATGCTCAGCGGTGGCGGCGCAGTGCGCCACGCTGACGGCAAGTGGCAGCCAGTGTCATGGTGATAATCCACCGGGCTCCGGGCATTACCGTTAACGAAGTCGATCAATGTGCCGTCAGTCCGAATTTGCGAGTCATTGGCGGCGCCGAGCGGTAGCGGCGGGTCCCCAGGTGCGGAGTTGTTGGGGTGAAAACCCGCCGCGGAAAATACGGGTGCTAGTTCGGTAACGATCTGTAGCCATGACGCGGAGTCGGGGGCGGGCTCAGCAAAGAACAAGTCGCTGTTTACCTGACTGCCGATCGTTCGGCCGAACGGGTTCATGCAACCATTCGGTGAATGACTGATGACAATGCTCGACCAAGTTGTCTGTGGTGAGTATTTCGTGATTGTTGCCCGAATAGCGATGTCGAGCTGGGCGAGCTGTTGTTTGACCAGCTCCAGATCGGGTCGTGCATTGACGATCTCCTGCAGCCGGTCTAACTCGGGGCGGCCAGGGTTAGCGTACGGGTTGAAAGTGGTTGGCTTGATACAGCCGTTGAGCATCAGCATCGCACTGAGCAGTGCCAGATACCGCGGTGCCCGGTTCATCGTTGTTGTAACGGTAGTGGGGAAGGCCATTCGAATGGGCCTGCGCCGCCGGGGAGGGCGTCCACGCCGATCGCCCGCGGTAGCACGAGATCGTCAGGGAGTCCTGCTAGTACCGCGGCCATGTTGTAGCCGCTCATGCGTAATTGGCCGTTGCTGCCCAGCTGTTGGTATTCATTGTGGCCGTAGGCTCGCTCGTGCAGAGTGCCGTCCCCATAAGCACCGCCTAATGCCAGTCCGGTACTGGTCGATAGCGCGGTCATGCCAGGCACATCTTGTGGGGCCAAGCCGAAGGCGCGAAAACCGGGAATCACCTGAGCAACAGCGTCATTAGCCCCAACTAGGTAGAAGGCGTGCCCCGGCGCTACGCCCAGCTGCGCCGCATTGGTCAGTTCCAGGCCTGGTGATCCGTACACCACGACGTCACTGACTGGTGCGCCGCGTTGCAACGCCAAACTGGTAGTCAGCGAGCCGTAGGAGTGACCGAAAGCGGCGATGTGTTGATCGGCG
>JAIENC010000004.1 GCA_019751635.1 Mycobacteriaceae bacterium | reverse complement strand
TGATGTGCGGGTCGGCCAGAATGGCTGGGTCCAGCCCGGTGGGTTCTGGCCCGAACATCAAGACGTCACCGGCGTGGTAGGCGATCTCGGCAAAGAGCGTGGACGCACCCGTGGTGAAAGCGATCACGCGGGCCGGTGTCAACACGTCCCAGGCGGCTGCCAGCGACGCATGCACGGTCACCGATGCGAGATCGTGGTAGTCCAGCCCTGCTCGGCGAAGCTTGGGTTCAGACAGGTCGAAACCTAAGGGCTCGACCAAGTGGAGTTCGCAGCCGGTGGCCGCGACGGTCCGAATGGCGTTGCCGGTGTTAGGTGCAATGCGGGGAGAGTAAAACAGCAGTCGAAACACCAGTCGATCATGACGGGAGCGCCAAGTCTGATGAGTCATTGGGTTGATCGCCAATTCGTGGGCCATGATTTCCGCGATGACGACCTCAGCCGGTTGCGCACCGAACGGACCGTGTTTAGCGAATGTGATTTCAGTGGCGTCAATTTCGCTGAGTCGTGCCATGATGGATCAGCGTTTCGTAATTGCCGATTCGAACTAACTACGTTGTGGCACAGCATATTTCGACAATGCAGCATGCTCGGCTCGGTCTTTACCCGGTGCCGGATGCGGCCGATCACGTTTGAGGAGGTGGATTTCACGCTGGCGGTGCTGGGCGGCAACGATCTGCGTGGCATTGACCTAAGCGGTTGCCGGTTGCGAGAGACCAACCTGGTCGAGGCCGATTTAGGCAAAGCTGTGTTGCGGGGTGCCGACCTCAGTGGGGCGCGGACTATCGGGACTCGGCTGGATCAGGCAGATCTGCGCGGCGCGACGGTCGACCCATTGCTGTGGAACACCGCATCGCTGACGGGGGCGCAGGTAGATCTGACGCAGGCATTGGCGTTCGCGGTGGCGCATGGGCTGCGGTTGGACAGCCCCGAACTCAACGCTGTTTGAGCCGTATTCGCGACCACACGATACTGACGTAACTCAGCGACAGCACCGCCAGCATGGTCATGTCGAACAGCCAGGTGCTACTGAGATGGCGCCAGTGCCTATCGGTCGACTGCAAATGACCGGGGGTTAGCGATTTCAGGTCGATGGTGGCAGCTTGCGCGGCGTAGCCCCACCGGGCGGGCACGGTCCAGGAGAGCTGATCTAAGAAGATCCGATTAGTCACCGGAACTAGCCCTCCGCACAGCACCAGCTGCATCATCAGGGAGACCACCAGCAGCGGCATGATCTGCTCGTTAGAGCGTGCCAGCGCAGAAAGCAACAGCCCCAGCATGGCGGAAGCTATGCAGGTGGCGGCCACAACCATAAAAAGCTCGAGACTCGCATTTCCCAGCGCCAGGGCTGGTCGCGTGGGGGTGCCCTTGCCAAGCAGCACGATGCCGGTGGTGATCGCCGACTGGGTTAGGGCGAACGCACTGAAAACCGAGATCTTAGCCAGCAGATAAGCCTGGGCGGACAGGCCGACCGCTTGCTCGCGCCGGAAGATGGCGCGTTCGCCGATGAGGTCACGGATGGTCAGGGCGGTGCCCATGAACACAGCGGCGATGGTTAACAAGGTGAGTATCTGGCCGGCTTCATCGGGAGTGTTGCTGCGTGGATCCCCGATGCCAAATCCGGTGCTGCCAGGCACTGTCAGCGACAGCACCCCCATCACGAACGGCAGCACTGCGAGGAAGGCGAAGTAGGCCCGGTCGGCGATCACCAGCCGGATTTGCCGGCGCGCGATAGTGGAGAACTGTCGACGTTTATTGGTGTGGGCGGGGGCGCCCAGGTCGGTCGGTTGCTGGTTATGCGTGGGCGGTGGTTGCCGCTGTGCGGCCAGGAATCGACGGTTGGCCTCATCGGGATCGGCGCCGACCTTGGTGAAGATATGGGCCCAGTTCGTGGTACCCATGGCGGCGCCAATCTGGTCGGGGGCGCCGCGGAAAGCGGTCTTACCGCCAGGCGCCAGCAGCAGCACCTGATCGCAGACATCGAGGTAGGTCAATGAGTGCGTCACCACCAGCACGACTCGCCCGGCGTCGGCGAGTTGCCGCAACATAGTCATCACCTGCAGGTCCAGCGCGGGGTCTAGCCCCGAGGTCGGCTCGTCGAGAATCAACAGTGACGGCCCGGTCAACAACTCCAGTGCCACCGACGCGCGTTTACGTTGACCACCGGAGAGTTTCTCGACACGGGTCTCGGCATGTTTACTGAGTCCGAGTTCTTCGAGCACTTGAGCGACTACTTGGGCCCGGTCGGTTTTGCTGGTGTCGGGTGGCAGTCGCAGTTCGGCGGCGTACCCCAACGCTTGGTTGACCGTCAGCGGGCGATGCACGATGTCGTCTTGCGGGACCATCCCGATCCTGCTGCGTAACGACGCGTACTCGGTGTGAATGTTGTGGCCTTCGAAGGTGACTGAGCCGGAATTGGGTTGGGTGTAGCCGGCGATCAGGCGGGCCAAGGTGGTCTTGCCGGCACCGGATCCACCGATGATCGCGGTCAATGTGCCTGGCCGAGCGGTCAGCGAGATAGCGTTTAATAATGTTTTCCCGTCGGCTTGGAACGTGACTTCGCGCACCTCCAATCCGCCGGTCTGCCGGGTTGCTTGAGTGCGGCGAAGCAACACTCCATCGGTGAAAATGAGGTCGGTGTTGCCGATGGTAACGACGTTGCCTTCGCCGAGTACCGCGGAGGTGACCCGGACGCCATTGACGAACGTTCCATTGCTGCTGTGCGCGTCACGGATTTCGGTACCAATCGAGGTCAGCGTCAAATACGCGTGGTAACGCGACGCCAGCACATCCTCGATCACGATGTCGTTGTCGTTGGCGCGACCGATCATGACTCGGCCGGCGGCTTGCGCCCGGTGCGGTGGTGTTGGCCATGGTGCACGCACCATGCTGGTTTGCAGATTCGACGCATCCGCCTGAACAGGGGCTACGCCAGCAGCAACCGCCGCAACCGGCGCCATCTGAGTGGATTCTTGCGGGGCTGGCGCGGGGATCGGTGGGTGTCCTGCAGGTCTTGGGCTGATCGGCACTGCGCGCGTCGGGGATTCGGAAAGGTGTTGGGTAACGCTGGCCGGGGGCGGTCCTCCTTTTGGGCCCCGGTGATATCCGATGTCAAAGGTCAACCGTGGTCCATCCACGCCACCCAGGTTGATGCTTTGGCCGTGATGAATCTCAACGGTAGGAAATCGTCGACCGTTGACGAACATCCCGGTGGGCGACCCGTTATCGATGGCGATCCACCGGCCGCGGTCGAAACGCAGCAGCAGGTGGGTGGGGGCAACCAGCGGATGGGCGATGTGGATATCGGCGTGCAGGTCGCTCCCCACAACCACATCGTGGACGGCGGTAAAACTGCGCTGCGACGAACTGGATCGAACTGTCAGCGCGGGCGGTATGGACTGACCCATCACGGGAGCATCCTAGGGGACTGCGCCCGGGTCTGGTGTCAGTATGTTTGCCTGATTTTTGACGAGTTGCGTTAGGGGCGCTTGAGCCGAATCTTCCACCAGACCATGCTGGTATAGACCACCGACAGCACCCCGAGCATGGCCATGTCGAACAGCCACGCAGGTGTTGAGTGGTGCCAGTGGCTGTCTTTAGGGCTGACCGGCCCTGGTACCAGCTTGTCGATATTGATCGTTGACGCAGAGGCCGCATAACCCCACCGCGCCGGGGTTGCCCAGGATAACTGGTCAAGCACGACCCGATCAGTTACCCAGATCATTCCGCCGGAGAACACCAGCTGACTCATGATCGCCACCACCAGCATCGGCATGATCTGATCCTGGGACTGGGCTAACGCCGAAAGAGTCAAGCCGAGCAGCGCGGACACCACACAAGTTGCGGCGACGGTGACGAACAATTCGACGCTGACGTTACCCAGCAACACCCCTTTGGTGGGCGGAGCCCCCCAGCCGATCACCGTAATAGCCGTGGCGATAGCGGCCTGGACTATGGCGAATAGGCAGAACACCGCGATCTTGGCCAGCAGATAGGCCTTCGTGGACAAGCCGACGGCTTGTTCTCGCCGGAAAATCGGCCGCTCGCCGATCAGGTCGCGGATGGTCAGCGCGGTGCCCATGAACACCGCACCGACATTGAGCATGACCAGGATCTGTCCAGGCTGGTCGGGGTTGCTGCTTTGCGGGTCGGCAATATCGAACCCGGTCTTGCCCCGCACCGTCAGGGACAAGATACCGATCAGGAAAGGCAGCAACGCCAGGAAAATCGTGTAGCTGCGGTCGGAGATCACCAGCCGGACCTGGCGTCGCGCAATGGTGAAGAACTGGCGAAGGCCCGCTGTCGGGGCCGGTTCGGCCATCGTTTCCGATTTTTCCGCGGTCCGCGCGGGTGCGGGCTGCTGTCCGCGCTCCCGAGCTAAGAAGCGCCGATTGGCCTCGTCAGGGTCAGCGCCGACCTTGGCGAAGATGTCGGCCCAGTTCCTGGTGCCCATGGCAGCTTCGATCTGGTCGGGCGGCCCCAAGAACGCGGTTTTGCCGCCGGGCGCCACCAGCAACAACTGATCGCACACATCGAGGTAAGCCACGGAGTGCGTGACGACCAGCACCACTCGACCAGCATCGGCCAACTGGCGCAGCATCATCATCACTTGACGGTCCAAGGCCGGATCTAAGCCGGTGGTTGGCTCGTCGAGGATCAACAACGACGGCCCGGTAAGCAGCTCCAACGCCACTGAGGCGCGTTTACGTTGGCCCCCGGAGAGTTTGTCCACCCGGGTTTCGGCGTGCTTGGTCAGCTCGAGCTCTTCGAGTACTTGGGCCACCACTTGGGCGCGGTCCTGCTTGCTGGTGTCTGGTGGCAGCCGTAGCTCGGCTGCATAACCAAGCGCCTGGTTGACGGTCAGTTGGCGGTGCACAACGTCGTCTTGGGGGACCATCCCGATCCTGCTGCGCATGGTCGCGTATTCGCGGTGGATATCGTGGCCTTCGAAGGTGACCGTGCCGGAGCTGGGGCGGGTGTACCCGGCGATCAACCGAGACAGGGTGGTCTTGCCGGCCCCGGAGCCGCCGATAATGGCGGTCAGAGTGCCGGGTCTAGCGGTCAGGGAGATGTGGTCCAGTAATTGTTTGCCATGCTCGACGACGAAGCAGACGGAGTTCACCTCCAGCCCGCCGGTGCGCGTTGCCGCTTCGGTGCGGCGGACTAAAGCGCCGTTGGCGAAGATCAGGTCAACGTTGCCGATCGTGACCACATCGCCCTCGGTCAAAACCGCGGATCCGACGCGCATCCCGTTAACGAATGTTCCGTTGACGCTGTGTTCATCCCGGATCTCGGTGCCCAACGGCGTCATCACCATAGAGGCGTGATGGCGTGATGCCAGGACGTCCTGGATGACGATGTCGTTGTCGGTGGAGCGGCCGATGGTGATGGCGTCGAGGGGTTTTTCGAACGCTTCGCTTCGAGGCCGCAACGCGTGCATCATCTTCGTCGCCAGGTTTGACACCTCAGCTGGCTTGGCGGCGGGTTCGACCAGGGGGGCCATCTCGGTGTGCTGGAGTTCTGCTGGTGCCGGCTGCGGATGCTGCCCGCTTGCCGGTTGTGCTGGCCCGCTGGGGTATCGGGGTTGTCCGGGCGGCTGCGGTCGTGGCGGTGCACCGTGGGCGGGCATGCCGGTAGGAGGGCGTGGTGGCGCAGGCGGGGGCAACCGGTCGGCTGGGCGTGGGGTTTGGGGTGGCCGGCCCGCCAGCCCAAGGTGGTGCCCAACCTCAAACGTCAGCCGCGGCCCGTCCGGACTGCCGATATTGATGCTTTGACCGTCGTGAATGTCGACTACGGGTACCCGGTGACCATTGACGAAAGTCCCGTTCAGCGAGCCGTTGTCGATGGCTAGCCACCTGCCCTGCTCGAAGCGCAACAACACGTGGGCGCGCGAAATCAGCGGATGAGCGATGCGCATATCGGCACGTAGATCGCGCCCGACCACCACATCGTGGCCTGGCGCGAAGGTGGATTCGGATCCGTCATAGCGAACAGTCAGCGCGGGTGGGGCTGAGCGACTCATTGCCCCAACTGTAGTTCCTCGCTTTTCTCGCTCGCGTTAGTCCGGCACGCCAGTCACCGCACAGCGCGTGCGGCTGTAGATGGTGGGCAAGCACTGGTTGCAATGCGTGCATGCGGATCTCGCGCCGGGGGTGGCGGTGGCAATCCGATTGATCAAGTCAGGTTCGGCCAACAAGGCCCTAGCCATCGCAACAAACTCGAAGCCCTCCGCCATGGCCAGATCCATGGTCTGCCGGTTGGTGATACCGCCCAGCAAGATCAGCGGGATAGACAACTCGGCGCGGAACAAGCGAGCCTCGGGGAGAAGATAGGCATCCTCGTAGGGGTATTCGCGCAGAAATTTGTGGCCCACCAGCTGCATCCCCCAGCGCAGTGGCGGCTTCAAAGCGTGCGCAAACTCCTGCAGCGGCGCGTCGCCACGAAAGAGATACATCGGGTTGACCAGCGAACTGCCAGCGGTCAGCTCAATCGCATCAAGCCCACCGTCATCTTGCAACCAGGCAGCGGTCTGCAACGCTTCCTCGGTGCTGATGCCGCCGCGCACCCCGTCGGTCATGTTCAGCTTGGCGGTGACCGCAATCTGCGTATCGACGGCTTGGCGGACCGCTATGACGAGTCCGCGGGCAACCTTCGCCCGGTTGCGCAGCGATCCACCGAACTCATCATGTCGACGGTTAATCAGCGGACTCAGAAACGAGCTGGCCAGATAGTTATGGCCCAGGTGGATTTCGACCGCATCGAAGCCGGCGTCGACGGCGAGCCGAGCGGCATTGGCGTGTGCTGCTAACACCTCGGCGATGTCTTCTCGAGTCGCCTTCTTGGCGAACCGCATAGCGATCGGATTGAGGAACCGGACTGGGGCCAGGGCAGTGGCTTTGTTCGAGCGGGCGTCGGCGACTGGTCCGGCATGGCCGAGCTGTGCGCTGGCCGCCGCGCCCTCGGCATGGATTGCGTCGGTAAGCCGGCGTAACCCAGGTACCGCGTGTGGACGCATCCAGAGCTGGTTGCCGGCGGTCCGCCCGCCGGGGGAGACCGCGCAATAGGCGACGGTCGTCATCGCGACCCCACCCGTGGCCGGCAGTCGGTGGTAGTGGATCAGGTCGTCGGTTACCAGCGCGTCGGGCGTGCGCGCTTCGAAGGTTGCCGCCTTGATGACCCGGTTACGTAAGGTCACCGGTCCCAGCTTCGCCGGCGTGAAGATGTCCGGAGCGTCAGCGCCCAGAACAGCCATACATGTCAGACTGTCATGCGTGGGCGCTATTACGTTAGACGGCAAGACCACCCGCGATGAGATTCTTGTCGACCTCAAACAACGAGTGGCGGCGTTGACCGCCGCGGGTCGCACCCCCGGGTTGGGCACCATCTTGGTTGGTCAGGATCCCGGATCGCAGGCCTACGTGCGCGGTAAGCATGCCGACTCGGCTCAAGTAGGCATCACGTCGATTCGCCGTGATCTGCCTGCCGACATCACGTCGGCCCAGCTCAATGCGACTATCGACGAACTCAACGCGAGGCCGGACTGCACCGGATACATCGTTCAGTTGCCGCTACCTCGGCACCTGGATGAGAACGCGGCTTTGGAGCGTATTGATCCAACCAAAGACGTCGACGGACTGCACCCCACCAACTTGGGTCGGCTGGTGCTGGGCACCCCGGCGCCGTTGCCGTGCACTGCACGCGGCATTGTCCACCTGCTGCGGCGTTACGAGGTCGAGCTCGCGGGTGCCCACGTTGTGGTTATTGGTCGTGGCGTGACGGTGGGACGTCCGCTGGGGCTGTTACTCACCCGACGCTCGGAGAATGCCACAGTCACTTTGTGCCACACCGCAACCCGTGATCTGGGCGCCTTCACCAGACAGGCGGACATCATTGTGGCCGCTGTCGGGGTGCCGCATTTGCTGACGGCCGACATGGTGCGTCCGGGTGCGGCGGTTGTGGACGTCGGGGTAAGCCGTACCGAGGGCGGGCTGGTTGGTGATGTGCACCCGGAGGTGTGGGAGGTTGCCGGCTATGTGTCACCCAATCCCGGTGGTGTTGGGCCACTGACTCGGGCGTTCCTGCTCACCAATGTGGTGGAACTGGCCGAGGCTGCGCGGTGACCGTCAGCCACGCGATGCGGCTGATGGTCCGCAGCCAGTGGGCGATCCTGCTGGTTGGGCTGATCTTCGCCGCCGCGTTCGGCTTAGTGGGTACTAACTATTGGCGGCGCGGCGCGGTGTTGATCGGCATCGGGGTGACCGTTGCGGCGGGGTTGCGCTTGGCGTTATCGGAGGAGCGGGCGGGTCTGTTGGCGGTTCGGCACAAAGGCACCGACGTGGCCATGCTGGCTTTGGTCGGGGCGGTGATGCTTTACGTTTCATCAACGATTGATCCGCTGGGTACCGGTTAGGGTTGCGATCATTGCCGCTCCCATCCGACGTTGCCGGCTACAACCCGGGAACAAACGGAATATCGGGCAGGTTGCCGTTTGCCAGCGATGTCATCATTGACGGGCAGTACATCTGAATGGCGATGGTGGTGAACACGTTGGTCATGGTCGCCGACATGCCGCTGTTGCCTCTGATGGTGGATGCCGCCTCGGCCAGGTTGCCGCCTCGCCGGGCCAGTATCGGGCAGACAGACTGACCAAGGGTAACGGCGTTTCCGGGGTCACCATAGCTAACGCCCGCGTTTTGCAGGGCGCCCAGAAATGCGTCGTCGATAGGGCTCGCATCGGCCGGGGTGGCCAAGGTTGCCGTCGCGCAGATGAGGCCGGTGAGGGCGATGAGCGCGCGCACAAACCATGGTTGCCGGCGAAAGGGCCAGATCCGTTGCTGACTGTTGATTGGCACTCTCATATCTCGCTCCTCACGTTGCGGAGTGCCTTAGTGGAGACACTCCTGTCACGTGAGAAACGTTGATCTACTTCTGTCACAGCTGCAGCGCTATGCGATAACGGTTTGCGCTCTATGCGTGTCGGCCGTGGTGGTTGGGCTGCCGTGTTGAGATCGGCGGAGGTGAATTCTGCTGTGCTACTTCGACAGCGTTGCGCGTACGCAGACGGTGATGTAAGGCAACGCCAGTCCGTTACTGTTCGCTAGCGCTGGATGAGCAGCCAACAGCTCGCGCACCTGGTCGAGGGTCTTGGTTCGGACCTCGGCCGGCGAGGTGATGCAATACGTGCGGGAGGAAACCAAGTCGATCAATGCTTGCGGCGTCAGGTAATTGGTCCATTCGACCTGATGGCGTTGCAAGTCGGTGAACGGGACGCACAGCGTCGAGCTGGTATGCAACGGGTCGCTGTCGCGCCCGATGATGCGGCCCAGTTCACGTACCCAACCGAGCCGTTCGTCACGGATATTCCAGACTAAACGAGCCGTCCGCCTGGTCGCAGCACGCGAGCGAGTTCGGGAATCGCCAAAGCAGGGTTAAACCAGTGCCACGCCTGAGCGACCAGCACGGCGTCCACGCTGTTATCCGGCAACGGAATCTCTTCAGCGGTCCCCAGTAGTGCGGGGGTGTCCGGCAGTGAGGCGCTTAACGCTTCCAGCATCTCCGGAATCGGGTCGACAGCCACCACATTGAGGCCCCGTTCGACCAGTCGGGTGGTCAATTTACCGGTACCCGCACCCAGGTCGAGCACGTCACGGGCTTCGGCGGGCAGTAGCCAGTCGATGGCCTCGGGCGGATACGACGGTCGCCCTCGCACGTAAGCAGCTGTGGCTGAGCCGAACGACAAAGAACGAGCGCTGGTCACCGTTCGGTCAATTCCAGAGTCTGGCGGATCAATTCGCCGACCGCGTCGGATTCCAACAGGAACCCATCGTGGCCGTAGTTGGAGTCGACAACCCGTAACCCGGCGCAGCCCGGCATGAGATCGGCCAGTTGTTGCTGCAGGCGTAGTGGGTAGAGCCGGTCGGAGGTGATGCCTCCCACCACCACGGGCACCGGGCATCCGCGCAGCGCCGCGGAGATGCCGCCGCGGCCGCGCCCCACGTCGTGGCTGTTAAGGGTCTCGGTTAAGGCCACATAACTGCCGGCGTCGAACCGTGCCGCGAGCTTGCTGCCCTGGTGGTCCAGGTAGCTCTGGATCGCGTAGCGGTCTTCGCCGCGCTGCGGGTTATTGGCGAACCGGGTGTCAAGTTCCAGCTCGCCTCGATACGTCAGGTGCGCGAAGCGTCGGGCGAGTTGTAAGCCGAGGTTCGGCGTTCGGCCGGTGTCGTAGTAGTCGCCACCGTGCCAATTCGGGTCGGCTTTAATGGCCTCGATCTGGGTGGTTTGCGTGCCAATCTGATCGGCGGTGGCGCGCGCACCCACCGCCAGCAGCAACCCGGCCCGGACGCGGTCCGGGTGGCTGACAACCCATTCCAAGGCGCGAGCACCGCCCATCGACCCCCCCACTACGGCGGCGACTTCGGTGATGCCCAACGCGGCTAACGTGGCAATATCGGCCTGCACCTGGTCACGCACAGTTATGGTGGGAAACCTTGACCCCCAAGGTCTCCCATCCATAGCCAGCGAGCTTGGGCCGGTGGATCCGCGACATCCGCCCAGCACATTGGTGGCCACCGCGCACCAGCGGTTGGTGTCGATCGGCGCGCCAGGACCGGCCACCCCATCCCACCAGCCTGGTGTGGGATGGCCGGGTCCGGCCGGCCCGGTGATATGAGAATCACCGGTGAGCGCGTGCAAAACCATGACGACGTTGTCGCGGTTAGCCGACACCTCGCCCCAGCGCTGTACCGCGATCCGAACGTCGTCCATCACCGCGCCGCTTTCCAGCGTCAGTGACCCGATGTCAACGATGCCGACCTCGCCTTCGGCGGGCAGCACCTGCGTTGGTACGTCGAAGATGGTCACCCCCGTCTCCTTTAGAAGGCTGCTACCGCTTGCGAATCGCTGTGCCGCTGGTGTGCCTTGGCGGCGGTGAAGCCGAGTTCCAAGTCGGCCAGGATGTCGTCGATGCCCTCGATGCCGACAGCCAGCCGCACCAGGCCGGGGCTGACCCCGGTAGCGAGCTGTTCTTCGGCGCTGAGCTGGGCGTGTGTGGTGGACGCCGGGTGGATTACCAGCGACCGAACATCACCAATATTGGCGACATGGCTGTGCAGCTTGAGTGCGTTGACAAAGGCTTTCCCGGCTTCCACCCCACCAGCCAGCTCGAAGGATAGGACGGCTCCGGCACCTTGAGGCGCCAGCTTTTTTGCCCGCTCATACCACGGCGAGCTAGGCAGCCCGGCGTAGCTGACGGACTGCACGTCGTCGTGGGCTGACAAGAACTCGGCCACTCGTTGCGCGTTGGCGACGTGACGCTCTATCCGCAGGCTCAGCGTTTCCAAGCCTTGGGCGATCAAGAAGGCATTAAACGGTGAGGCTGCTGATCCGTAGTCGCGCAGCAGCTGCACCCGGGCTTTAAGCGCGAACGCGGGCGGCCCCAGTTCGGCGTACACCACGCCGTGGTAGCTGGGATCGGGTTCGGTAAACCCGGGGAACCGTCCACTCGTCCAGTCGAAGGTGCCGCCGTCGACAATCACCCCGGCAATCGCGGCGCCGTGCCCGCCCAGATATTTGGTGGCCGAATGCACCACGATGTCAGCACCTTGAGTGATCGGCTGGATCAAGTAGGGAGTGGCAACGGTGTTGTCCACGATCAGCGGCAGGCCATTGCGGTGGGCTACCTCGGAAATCCCAGGGGTATCGAGCACATGGGTTTGCGGGTTGGAGATGGTCTCGGCGAAGAATGCTTTGGTGTTGGGGCGCACCGCTTTCTGCCACGAATCCACGTTGTCTGGATCGTCGACAAAACTCACCTCAATACCCAGCTTGGGCAGCGAGTGGTGGAACAAATTGTAGGTTCCGCCGTACAGCCGCGGGCTGGACACAATGTGGTCACCCGCGCCCGCGAGGTTGAGGATGGCAAACGTCTCCGCGGCCTGCCCGGACGCGACGAACAATGCGGCCACGCCGCCTTCCAGCGCGGCGATGCGTTGCTCGACGACGTCGATGGTCGGGTTGCCGATGCGGGTGTAGATGTTGCCTGGGATCTCCAACCCGAACAATGCTGCGGCGTGGGCGGTGTCATTAAAGGTGTAGGAGGTGGTTTGGTAGATCGGCAACGCCCGAGCATTGGTGGTGGGATCTGGCCGTTGCCCGGCGTGGATCTGCTTGGTCTCAAACGACCACTGCGCGCTCGGATCGGTTTCGGTGTTGTTAGTCATTCGGATGTCTTTCTGCTGGGACGGGCGACAGCACGGGTGGGCCGAGCAGACGCAAAAGCTCCTTAACGCCCGGCGCGTCGGGGACTTTTGTGTCTGCTCGGCGAAATGGGGGTTCCCTGTCTACTCAGGGGGCCCGTCACAGCGGACCCGCGCTTGCCGCGTAGCTAGCTTCGGCTACTCAACCTGGTCATCACCCGGGGCACCCCACCGCGGTTGGAGGGTTGCCGGCCAGCAAGCCGGGGCTTGACGCTGACACTCATGACCGATTCGCAGAATATCGCATGAGACGTCCGCGATGCCACTGGGATCTCGGCCGGCCAAGCGGCGAATATGACAAGCAGCGTCCGATGACGGGATAATCAACCCGGTATGTGTTGATACAGCGCAAACACGATGCAGTTCAAGGAGGTGGGGGACTTGACCGCATTTGATGACCCCAAGTCTGGGTTGACGCATTTTGTTGACCCTAACACCGGGGAGCGACCCCTTTCGCGTGATACGCATACATCTGTAAGCCGAATGACCACCGAGGCGCTGCGCGCCGCTGCAATAGACCGTTGGGTTGCCCTACTGGCGGTGGCTGGCGAAGTGTTCTTTCTCGCCGAGGGGGCATCAGACGACCGCCACAGCAGTAGCGTGCCGGCCGGAACGGTGCATGCCGAGCTGACTGCCACCATATTCGGACTTGTCAGTGCCCTGGGCATGACCTTCGCGAGCAGTTTCATGCTGTGGAACAAAGGTGTTCTGGTGGTACCGCGTTATTTAATGACGGTGCTTCTCGTTATCAACATGCTGGAATCCTTAAATGGTCTCGGCCGACCGGACGTGGGCGGTGAATTCACCGATACTTCCGCTGTGCTGTCCGGCGATATCTCCGCGCTGCTGCACAACGCTGCCCCGGTCGAATGGCGTGGTGTAGCCGCGCAGCACTACAGCAGCCACAATGACGGTCTCCAGTCAACAGTGCGGACCATCGCCGATGGCGATGCGAAAATCGTCGAAACCCTGAAGGCGCAGGCCGCCCAGGTTGAGATTGGCCGTGAAATGTTTGCGGCTATCGAGTGCACCGTGAGTGTGGCGGTTGGCTACGCACTATGGTGGGCGAGAACTATCCAGGTGGAGAGGAATACCGGTGCCACCGTCTTAGCTTGTGGTGAGATAGCGCAACTCAAAAAATTGGAACGCTTCGGGCTTATTGTTGCCTTAGTTGCGGCGCTGGGGTTACTGGCGACCACCGGTTTTTTGATCACCGAGGGGCTGCTGCACGTCCACAATTTCAAGCAAGCAACGCGGATGTATCGGCAAGTACACCCCAACGACACGCTGGGCGCTGCCGGCTCTGGGGCCGTGGCGAGCAGCACTGCCTACGTTGACCAGGGTGAACCTGCTGCCGCAACCGTGTCCGCCAGCCCGGCGGTGCATGACGCGTCACGGTTGGCCGGTGCGCCGGCGTTAACGTTGCTGTCTGGTGTCGTGGGCCAACCCGGCAGCGGGTTGCGGAGTTCGTCAGCACCCCGACCAGCGCCGGCCAGTACTGCTGCGGTTGCGGAGCACGATGAAGCTGACCCGTTGCTGGCGGACACCCCGCCGCCGGAGGGCGTCCCGCTCGATATCGCCGATGCCGGTCGCGCCGAGCCTGAGCAGACGTGGGCGCAACAGCTGGGCGCGGACTAGCTCGCTGCCGGGTTGCTCACCTGACCAGGCCAATGGTGCTGCTCAAGGAAGCCGGTGATCACGTCGGTAATCCGCCTTGGCGCCTCAAACATCGGCACATGCCCGACATCGGCCAGTCGGGTGAGTCGAGT
>JAIENC010000247.1 GCA_019751635.1 Mycobacteriaceae bacterium | reverse complement strand
GATCCCCGCGAACAGCCGGCCTGCGACGCCGACTACTGGGTGGATAACCTGCGCCACACCGTGCGCTTCGGTGCAGCGGTGCGGGCCGCGCTGGAAGACGGCTACCGGGTTTTTGCCGAGCTCTCACCGCATCCACTGCTGACTCATGCCGTCGAACAAACCGCTGGCAGTCTAGACATGCTGGTAGCCGTCTTGGCCGGGATGCGCCGCGAACAACCCCTCCCACACGGCCTGGGCGATTTCCTGGCCAACCTGCACAACGCCGGCGCCGCAGTGGACTTCGCGATACTCCACCCCACCGGAGAACTCGTGGACGCACCACTGCCGGCCTGGACACACGTTCCGTTGCTTTTGCGGAGCGACAGTAAAGAGCATCAAGCGCAGCGCGCTTGGGCCGTTGCCGTGCATCCACTGTTAGGCGCCCATGTGCGGCTGCCGGAGGAACCGGAACGCCACGCCTGGCAGGCCGAAGTCGGCACCGCCATGCACCCCTGGCTTGGCGACCACCAAATACACCAGGTAGCCACTCTTCCTGGTGCCGCTTACTGCGAAATGGCGTTGGTCGCTGCGCGCACGGTGCTCGGTGAGGAGTCCGAGGTCCGGGACATGCGATTCGAGCAGATGCTGCTGCTCGACGAGCAGACTCGGGTCTCTGCCGTCGCGTCGGTGGCCACCACACCCGGGCTCTTCACCTTCACGGTGGAGACGTTCCAGGACGGGGCTAAGGTGCGGCGGGCCAGCGCCGCGCTTCACGCCGCCAGCGAACACGAACAACCTGCTGTCCACGATATGACCGCCTTGTTCGCTGCCCACCCCTGCCGGCTGGACGGCGACCAGCTGAGGGCCGGCTTTGACGCTGTTGGCATCCAGTACGGTCCCGCCTTCACCGGTCTTACGGCAGTGCACAGCGGGCCGGGAACGGTGAGCACCGCGCTGGCTGAGGTAGCACTGCCGCGCTCTATCCGGTCCCAACAGAGCGACTATGGGATTCATCCAGCCTTGCTGGATGCTTGTTTCCAGTCCGTGGTGGTGCACCCCGAAGTGCAGCACGCCGGTAGCGGCGGTCTGCTGCTCCCGCTGGGGGTACGCCGGATCCGAGTCCACCAATCAACCCGAAACGCGCATTACTGCCTCACCCGGGTGACCAAGGTAGATGTCGGTGGAATCGAAGCTGACCTGGATGTTTTAGACGAGCACGGGGCAACTCTGCTCACGCTGCAAGGGCTGCAACTCGGCTCGGGCGTCTCAGAGCATCAGCGGGTACAGAGTGTGCTCAACGAGCGCCTGTTGGCCATCGAATGGCAGCGTCGCACTCTGCCGGAACTCACCCGAACCGAGGCCGGGGCCTGGTTGTTGATCAGCACCTCCGATGCTGCGGATTTGCTGACGGCGAAGTTGGCCGATGCGCTGAAACTGCATGGCGCCCAGTGCATGGCGCTGTCTCGGCCGTTGCACGCCGATCATCCAGTCGGTGTCGCAGCGCTCACCGGGCAACTAGGGGTTAATGAATTCAACGGTGTCCTCGTTGTCACGGCACCGCAGCACGACAATGCTGATCAGCACTGCGCCCAATGGGGCCAGCAATATGCCCAGCAGTTGGTTCGCATCGCCCGTGAACTGCCCGAACTAGCCGGTGAAGCGCCTCGCTTGTATGTGGTGAGCCGCAACGCCCAGATGGTGGTGCGCGGTGATCTGGCCGATGCAGCCGATCTGGGGCAAGGCGGTCTGCGGGGCCTGATGCGGGTGATTGGAGCTGAGCACGCGCATCTACGTCCCACCCAGATCGACGTTGATCAGTACACCGATGTCGAGCAGATTGCCCTGCAGCTGCTGAGTGGATCTGAAGAGGATGAAACCGCCTGGCGAAATGGTGAGTGGTACACCGCGCGGTTGTGCCCCGGTCCGTTGCGCTCTGATGAACGGCGAACCGCCATCGTCGACCACGAACATGACGGGATGCGCCTGCAGATCCGCGTACCCGGTGACTTGCAAACCATGGAGTTCGTGGCGTTCGACAGGATTGCGCCGGGACCGGGCGAGATCGAAGTTGCGGTTAGCGCATCCAGCATTAACTTTGCTGACGTCTTGATCACGTTTGGTCGGTATCCCAGTTTTGAAGGCCAGTTGCCGCAGCTTGGTACGGATTTCGCCGGTGTGGTGACCGCGGTTGGCGCCGGCGTCACCGACCATCAGGTCGGTGACCGGGTTGGGGGAATGTCGCCGCACGGTTGTTGGGGCACGTTTGTCACCTGTGATGCGCAGCTTGCGGTCAAGCTGCCGCCCGGTCTGACCGAGGGCCAGGCCGCCGCGGTATCGACCGCTTATGCCACGGCCTGGCATGGCCTCCACGATCTGGCCCGGATCGAAGCCGGTGACAAAGTGCTGATCCATTCCGCGACAGGTGGTGTGGGCCAAGCAGCGATCGCGATCGCTACGTCCGCAGGGGCGCAGATCTTCGCTACGGCGGGCAGTGAGCAGCGTCGAAAATTACTGCGCGACATGGGTATTAACCATGTTTACGACTCGCGCAGTACGGAGTTCGCGGACCAGATACGTCGCGATACCGGTGGATACGGTGTCGATGTGGTACTCAACGCCTTACCAGGTGCGGCCCAGCTTGCTGGTCTGGAGTTGCTGTCCTGGGGTGGCCGCTTTATTGAGATCGGCAAACGCGACATCTATGGCGATACGAAATTGGGGCTCTTTCCGTTCCGGCGCAACCTTTCGTTTTACGGTGTCGATCTGGCGTTGCTGGGCTTGAGTCACCCGCGCCGCATGCGGGACTTGCTGAGCACGGTGTATCAACTCACCGCCGACGGTGTGTTGCCTCTGCCGGAGAGCACCCACTATCCCCTGGCGGAAGCGGCCACGGCGATCCGGATGATGAGTAATGCCGAGCACACCGGCAAGCTGGTGCTCGACATCCCGCACACCGGCTCGTCCAGCGCTGTTGTACCGCCGGCGCAGACCCGTGTTTTCCGCGGCGACGGCTCCTACCTCATCACTGGTGGCCTGGGTGGCCTGGGCTTGTTCCTGGCAGAGAAGATGGCCGCTGCCGGTTGCGGCCGTATCGTGCTGACTTCACGCTCAGCACCTAGCCCTGCGGCGCTGGAGATTATCGAGCGTATTCGCGCCGCCGGCACAGACGTGGTGGTGGAGTGCGGCGACATCGCCCAACCGCACACGGCGGAGCATCTGGTCTCGGTGGCGACAGCCACTGGGCTTGCGGTGCGTGGTGTGTTGCACGCGGCGGCGGTCGTTGAGGACGCCACCTTGGGCAATATCACCGACGAGCTGTTGGCCCGAGACTGGGCGCCGAAGGTGTACGGCGCCTGGTATCTGCATCAAGCCACCGCTGAGCAGCCCTTGGACTGGTTCTGCTCGTTCTCCTCGGCCGCCGCGCTAGTCGGCTCACCAGGTCAGGGCGCCTACGCCGCGGCCAACAGCTGGCTGGACGCCTTTACCCATTGGCGCCGCGCTCAGGGCTTGCCGGCTACCTCAATCGCGTGGGGCGCCTGGGCCGAGGTCGGCCGGGCCACCGCACTGGCGGAAAGCAGCGGCGCGGCGATCGCTGCCGAGGAAGGCTTCTATGCGTTTGAGACATTGTTGCGTTACAACCGCGGCTACACCGGGTACGCGCCGATTGTCGGGACACCGTGGTTAGTTGCGTTTGCCCAACGCAGCCGCTTCGCTGAATTATTCCAATCGGCCGGCAAAGGTCGAAAAGGTACCAGTGAATTCCGGGCCGAACTCATCTCGTTGCCTCAAGAAGAATGGCCAAGCCGACTGCGCCGGATGATCGCCGAACAGATCAGCATGATTCTGCGGCGCACCATTGATCCGGACCGTCCACTTTCCGAGTATGGGCTTGACTCTTTGGGAAATCTGGAAGTTCGCACTCGCGTCGAAACTGAAACCGGAATACGAATTAATCCGACGGATATCACCACTGTTCGTGCGGTGGCAGAACACCTATACGAAAAATTGGTTGCCCAAGAGGCTGACCAGGCGGGTTTGGCGTCGTGATCGTCTTGCTGAGATTTCGGGATTCGGCAGAACCGCAGTCGTTCAAACCGAGGAGGAAATATTGCGTATCGGGCGAATGACGATCGGCTCAATTGAGGAATGGGAGCCGAGCCTGGGTTCGGTCATCTCATGGCAACCGACTCCTGCGGCGCGGGAAAAAGCTCGCCAAGCACCAGTTAGTTCCGTTCCGGTCAGCTACATGCAGGCGCAGCATCTCCGCGGCTACCACGAGCAAACCGCCATGGGTCTGGACTACTCGCGGCTGTTGATCTTCACCTGTGACATGCCTGGCCACTGCGATATCCGTGCCATGAACTACGTGCTTAACGCGCATCTGCGTCGTCACGACACCTATCGTAGTTGGTTCGAATTCACTGATGCCGGAGATATTATTCGGCACACCATTGGTGATCCGGCTGATATTGAGTTTGTGCCGGTACGCCGCGGCAAAATTTCCCTTCAAGACTTGCATAAACAGATCGTGGACACGCCGAATCCACTGCAATGGGATTGCTTTACAATAGGCATTATTCAAAGCGAAAACCATTTCACATTCTATGCCAGCATCGATCATGTGCATGTTGATGCGACCTTGGTTGGTGTGACGCTAATGGAATTTTATTTGATGTACACCGCCTTAGCGGTAGGAGATGCACCATTAGCGCTCCCGCCGGCCGGCAGTTATGACGACTACTGTGTGCGGCAACGCCAATATACGTCCGCGTTGACTCTCGATTCGCCGCAAGTGCGTTCCTGGATTGATTTTGCCGAAAAAAACAATGGCAGCTTTCCGGATTTTCCGCTTCCGTTGGGAGACCCTTCAGAGCCAACGGGAAGCGGCATTGTCACAGAAATGCTCATGGACGCCGAGCAGACTGTGCGGTTTGAATCCGCTTGTGTGGAAGCGGGTGCCCGCTTTATCGGTGGCGTGTTCGCGTGCACTGCCTTAGCTGAGCACGAGTTAACTGGCGCCGTCTCATATTGTGGACTCACTCCGAGCGATACCCGCAGAACTCCGGCGGATTTGGTTACTCAGGGTTGGTTTACTGGTCTGGTTCCGATCACCATCCCGATAGCCGCGGCCTCGTTTGGCGATGCTGCGCGATCAGCGCAGATCTCCTTCGACTCAGGTTTAGATTTGGCCAATGTTCCCTATCAGCGGGTTTTGGAGTTGGCGCCTTGGTTAAGCGGGCCGCGGCCCAATTTTCCGGTATTAAATTTTCTTGATGCTGGCGCCGCTCCGCTGAGTGCTTTATTGACCGCCGAATTAGACGATGCAAAGAACATCAGCCTTTACGGCGACGGCCGCTACTCATATCAACTATCGATCTACGTATTCCGTGACGAAAAGGGCACCGCAATGGCGGTGATGTTCCCGGACAATCCCATTGCCCGAAAATCGGTGGCCAGCTATATCACGGCAATGAGATCGGTGTGTGCGCGCGTTGCCGATCGCGGACATTGGCAGCGTGTCGCCTAGCCCGCTGGCTGGGCGAGATCGATACGGACATGATGGGGCGGTGCCAGTAGATCGACACGCGGCACCGGTGGGCGTAGACGACTGCGGGGAACCGGGGGTGCAGGTACGGTGCAACGGCTAGCCGATTTTGTGGTGCGATGGCCCTGGATTGTGATCGGTTTCTGGGTTGCTGTGGTGGTGGCGTTGCCGCTGACGTTTCCGTCCCTCAACGAGATGTCGCAACGACATCCGTTAGCGATTTTGCCCAGTGACTCCCCGTCGACGGTCACCGCCCGGAAGATGACCGAGGCTTTTCATGAATCCGGCTCAGAAAACATCCTGTTGGTGGTGTTGACCGACGAGAAGGGGCTTCGTCCCGCTGACGAGCCCACGTACCGCACGTTAGTGGGTGCACTGCGGCAGAACACCCATGACGTGGTGATGGTGCAGGATTTCATCGAGAACCCACTCCTGCATGATGCGTTGACCAGCCAAGATCACCAATCCTGGCTCATCCCGGTTGGTCTTGTGGGCGAACTTGGCACGCCCACGTCATACGGCGCGTACACCCGGGTTGCCGATATCGTCCACCACGCTGTGGCGGGAACCTCGCTGAAGGCCAATCTGACCGGGCCGGCAGCCACCGTCGCCGATCTCACCGTCGCCGGCGATCGGGATCGTGTTTCTATCGAGCTGGCGATCACGGTCTTGGTGCTCATGGTTTTGCTGGTGATTTATCGCAACCCGGTCACCATGTTGTTGCCGCTGATCACGATCGGGATCTCGGTGGTGACCGCCCAAGGTGTGGTCGCTGCGGTCTCTCAGCTGACCGGGTTAGGTGTGTCCAATCAGTCCATTGTCTTTTTAAGTGCATTAATCGCCGGCGCCGGTACGGACTACGCGGTCTTTCTCATTAGCCGTTATCACGACTATGTACGGCTCGGCCTGGGTTGTGATCAAGCGGTCAAGCGGGCGATGATCTCGATCGGAAAGGTTATTGCCGCATCTGCGGCCACCGTGGGCATCACCTTTCTTGGGATGAGTTTTGCCCGCATTGGTGTGTTTAAAACGATCGGGGCGGCATCAGCGATCGGGATCGGGGTGGCGTTTCTTGCCGCGGTAACGCTGCTGCCCGCTATTTTGGTGCTGGCCGGGCCGCGGGGTTGGGTCAAGCCGCGGCGTGAACTGGCCGCTCGATTGTGGCGCCAGTCGGGAATACGTATTGTGCGCCGGCCCAAGTCTCATTTGGTTGGCAGTCTGTTTGTGCTGATCTTGTTGGCTGGCTGCACGGTCTTTGTGCGCTACAACTATGACGACCGCAAAGTCCTGCCGGCCTCCGTCGGCAGCTCCATCGGCTATGCCGCGTTGGACCGCCACTTCCCGGTGAACCAATCGATTCCCGAATACATTCTTGTCCAATCGCCACATGATTTGCGCACTCCGCAGGCGTTGGCCGATTTGGAGCAGATGGCCGACCGGGTGAGCCAACTGCCCGATATCGCCAGGGTTAGCGGCATTACTCGGCCTACGGGGGTAGTTCCTGAACAGATTCGGGCCACGTATCAGGCGGGCGCTATCGGTAATCGGCTCAACGGTGCATCCAGCATGATTAATGACCACACAAACGATCTCAACCGATTGACCAAGGGCGCTAATGACCTGGCCGACAACCTTGGTGATGTGCGCGGCCAAGTCGGCCAGATCGTTGGCAGTGTCCGGGATCTGACTGACGCTTTTGGTTCGATGCAGAATCAATATGGCGGGGACAAGCTGGTCAAAGAGGTCGAGATCGCGGTCAAGCTGTCCGCTGCGGTCCGTGACCTGGGGAATGCCATGGGGGTGAATTTCGCGGCCGTCAAGGACCTGTTTGGGTGGATCCTGCCGGTGTTGACGGCCTTGAACGCCAGCCCGGTCTGCGATGCCGACGCGGACTGCAGCGCTACTCGAAGCCAGTTCGCCATGCTGGTCAACGCACGCAGCGATGGAGGTTTGGACCGGATCAACGACCTGACCCACGAGTTGCAGTCGATTGATGACGGACAGTCACTCAAGGCAACCGTGGCCCGTTTGCGTGCCGCGATGGCTCGGGCCACTAAGGCCATGGGCTCCCTAGGGTTAGACCAAGCTGGTGGTCTGCGGGCCGGACTGGCCAACGTGCAACAAGACGCCGATACCCTCGCCGGGGGAAGCCGCCAAATCGCCGACGCGGTGGACCAGCTGGTGGGTGAGGTCAAGCAGCTCGGTGCGGGGCTCGACGAGGCATCTGCCTACCTGATAGCGATGAAGCGTGACGCATCCCATCCGTCGATGGCCGGGTTCAATATCCCGCCGCAGGTGTTGCACATGGCGGAGTTCAAGAAAGCCGCCCAGTTGTTCATTTCAGTGGATGGACACTCGGTGCGATATGTGGTGCAGACCAAGCTCAATCCCTTTAGTGCTGCCGCAATGGATCAGGTCAACGCTATCGCCGGCACCGCTCGCGGGGCTCAACCCAACACCACGTTGGCGGATGCGTCGATAGCGTTATCGGGCTACCCAGTGACGCTGCGGGACACCCGGGACTGTTACCAGCACGACATCCGATTCATCATCGTCATGACCATTGTGGTGGTGCTCGCTATCTTGATAGCGCTGCTACGCGCGGTGGTCGCGCCACTGTATTTGGTTGGCTCAGTGGTGGTTTCATATTTATCGGCCGTTGGTATTGGCGTTGTGCTGTTTCAATTCATCCTGGGCCAACAATTACATTGGAGCGTGCCCGGGTTAGCTTTCGTGGTGTTGGTTGCGGTGGGCGCTGACTACAACATGCTTTTCGTCTCGCGAATGCGGGATGAATCCCCGCACGGCATGCGGTACGGGGTGATTCGCACCCTGAAGTCGACCGGTGGCGTCATCACTGCGGCCGGGCTGATTTTCGCGGCGTCGATGTTTGGTTTGCTGTTTTCCAGCATCAGCACTGCGGTCCAAGCGGGTTTCGTGATTGGGGTCGGAATCTTGTTGGATACCTTCCTGGTTCGCACTATCACGGTGCCGGCCCTGGCCACCTTGGTGGGGCGGGCCAACTGGTGGCCGAGCGCACCGCGTCACGCTCAAGGCTGAGATCTGTCTTGGGGGCATGCCAGCCGCCAAGTGCGTAGCGCGGGAAACTGTGCGGCTGGGGTTAGCCGGTAGGCGGCGGGATGATCGCGCGAACCTGAGCGAAGGCGTCGAGGATCGAGTCACGCGTCGAAGGATCGGCCGACGTCACCGGATCCATGCCATGAATCGGATCCACCGAAATCGGTTTGGTTAGTACGTCGTCGTCGTGTGAATACGCCGCATCAATCTCCGGCTGTAACAACGCATCGATTCGATCTACCAGCGAATCGGGCCAGCCCAGGTAGCGCAGCGGCAAGGTCATCGGAAGGTGATTAACCGGAAGCATATACGTGGTTGTGGTTGCGCCCAGCGAGTTGACTGTGGTGCGAATGTTCTGCGGGGGCGCATCACTGCGATGAGCAAACGCGGCTGGAGTGTGCCCAATGGCCGCTCCAAAAGCGCAATTGATTAGTGCTATGAGATTGTCTGGCCGGTCGGGGAAGTCGGCAAGACCGTCGTATGCGGCGAAGACCCGGTTGCTGTCGTACTGGCTTTCTGGCTGTTGGGGCATGGTGTAGTCGACCAACGGAATATAGCTACCGGGTGGGAAGATGCTCGCCAAGAAGCTCTTGCCAAACCCGTTGACCCCCGAGGGGTCGCCGAACGTGGTGAACTGCAAGTGGTCCGGTGGTGGGGCCGTCGGATCATGGGCGAGCCGCGCCTGCACTTGATCAAGCGCGAGGGCCCCTTGTGATAAGCCGATAGCGGCGGCCGGCTCGGTTCCTTGGTGAATGGCTGCATCCAGATTGTCGGTGGCTTGGGTGACGGCTTGGCCGATGGTCGCGTGGTCTCGTGGTCCTGGGGTCAGCCAGGTTGGCATCCAACTAAAGGGGGCTCCGGCCGGGTAGTCGATGAGGTCGCGCTTGGTGTTCGGGAAGAAGCCCTCGCCGGCCCGCATGGTGTAGTACTCCCAGGGGAAGCCGGGCGGTCTGGCCCCGCCGACCGCGTAGACCACTTTGGCTGATGGTGTTTCGTCCAGAGATGGGGCCGAAGGCATAGCCGGGTCCCAGGGATTGCCCGGGTCAGCTGTTGCGGCGCCAGGACCGAATGCGCCAGCTGATGCCACCGTCCAGGCGGCCAGCGCGCCGGCGACTAAGCGTTTCATGACCTTCTCCCCAGCTCACCCCTTAACCCCGCGTTATGGTAGCGGTTTTTTCGCCGAGCAGCAGGCTAACCGGTATCGGCCGCGACACACCGGGTTCACCAGCGCTGTTGCCGACCCAACGGCAGGCACACTGGTACCAACAACGATCGCGGGAGGGTGTTGAGCGTGTATCGAGTTTTTGAAGCGCTAGATGAATTGAGCGCCATCGTCGAAGAAGCCCGCGGTGTGCCGATGACGTCAGGGTGTGTGGTGCCGCGAGGCGACGTGCTTGAACTGCTCGACGACATCAAGGATGCGATTCCCGGCGAACTCGACGACGCCCAAGACGTGCTGGATGCGCGTGATTCGCTGCTGCATGACGCCAAGGTGCACGCGGACTCGTTGGTGTCGTCGGCAACGGCCGAGTCAGAGTCGGTGTTGAATCATGCTCGCGCGGAGGCGGACCGGCTGTTGTCTGACGCTAAAGCGCAGGCTGATCGGATGGTCGGTGAGGCGCGTTCCCACAGTGAACGGATGCTGGCGGACTCCCGCGACGAGGCGGCCCGGCTCTCCGCGGCGGCCAAACGCGAATATGAGGCCGCCACGAGCCGTGCCCAGGCCGAATGTGACCGGCTGATGGAAAACGGCAACATTTCCTATGAAAAAGCGGTCCAGGAAGGCATCAAGGAGCAGCAGCGGCTGGTTTCTCAGAACGAAGTGGTGCAGGCGGCCCATGCCGAAGCTACTCGCCTCATTGACTCGGCACACGCTTCGTCGGACCGGCTGCGCGGTGAATGCGACATCTACGTTGACACCAAGCTGGCTGAGTTTGAAGAGTTCCTCAACGGCACTCTGCGCTCCATTGGGCGTGGCCGCCACCAACTGCGCACGGCGGCCGGCACCCACGACTACGCGGTGCGCTAAAGCGCCCAACGTCGTAAACCGATGGTCCAGGCGGCGGATCTGCTGGGCTAAGCGGTGCCGCCGTAGGATTTCGGTATGGCTAGGCAGGGCGGCTCGTTGGTGCGTCGACATCCGGGGCGGCGTTCCCCGCTGATCATCGATATCGCGCGCGTGGGGCGCCGCCCGGGCGCGATGTTTGTGCTGCGCAGCACCGTGATGAGCACGATACGCATCGGGGTGGAACTCATCGCGATCGAACAGGATGCCCCGTTGGACCTGGATCTGCGGGTGGAGTCGGTCTCCGAAGGTGTATTGGTGACGGGAACGGTGGCTGCTCCCACTGTCGGCGAGTGCGCGCGTTGCCTCACCCCAGTCTCCGGCCACGTTGAGATCACGCTGACCGAGCTGTTCGCCTACCCGGACAGCACGACCAGTGCGACCACCGCCGAAGACGAGGTTGCCCGCGTCATTGACGACACCGTTGACCTGGAACAGCCCATTGTCGACGCGGTGGGATTAGCTCTTCCTTTCGCGCCGCTGTGTCACCCAGATTGCCCGGGCCTGTGCCCGCAGTGCGGGGTCATGTTGGCCACCGCTGAGCCCGATCACCACCACGATCTGATCGATCCGCGGTGGTCCAAGCTGACGGCGATCAAGCCTGAGCTGGGTGACGGCAGCACCGGGCCGGACGGTGCTCAGTGACCCAGCCGCGGCAGGCCTTACTGGATGCGCTGGGGGTGGATCTGCCCGACGACGTGCTGACCTTGGCATTGACGCACCGCAGCTACGCCTATGAACATGGCGGCCTACCGACTAATGAGCGGTTGGAGTTTCTCGGCGACGCGGTTTTAGGGCTGGTAGTGACCGATGAGCTCTTTCATCGTCATCCCGACCGGCTAGAGGGCGAACTGGCCAAACTGCGGGCCAGCGTCGTCAACACCCAAGCGTTGGCCGAGCTCGCCCGGAATCTGACTAGTGAGGGCCTCGGCGCGTATCTCTTACTGGGGCGAGGCGAAGCTCATACCGGCGGAACCGACAAGTCCAGCATCCTGGCCGATGGGATGGAGTCTCTGTTCGGTGCCATCTACCTGCAGCACGGCATCGCTACCGCCCGGGAAGTGATTCTGCGGTTATGCGCCGAGCGGCTAGACACCGCGGCCACCTTGGGGGCAGGGTTGGATTGGAAAACGAGTTTGCAGGAGCTCACCGCCGCCCGCAGCTTGGGTGTGCCCGCCTACTCGGTTACTTCCACCGGCCCCGACCATGACAAGGTGTTTACCGCCGCGGTCTTGGTGCTGGATACCGAGTACGGATCCGGTGTTGGTCGGTCGAAGAAAGAGGCGGAGCAAAAAGCCGCCGCCGCAGCTTGGGAAATGCTCAATGCACTGGACAGCGCATAGTTTCGATGCCAGAACTACCTGAGGTTGAGGTGGTGCGGCGCGGGCTGCAGACCCATGCGGTGGGCAGAACCATCACGGCGATTCGGGTCCACCACCCTCGAGCGGTTCGCCGCCACGAGCCCGGGCCGGCGGACTTGACGGCGCGGCTGCTCGGCGCGCGAATCACCGGTACCGGTCGGCGCGGCAAATATCTGTGGCTGGTCCTCGACGAGGGCTCCGTCGGATTAGTTGTGCACTTGGGCATGAGCGGACAGATGCTGCTGGGTGTGGTGCCCCGCCCCGAGCACCTCCGGATCTCGGCGCTGCTTGACGACGACACCACGCTGAGTTTTGTCGATCAGCGCACGTTCGGCGGATGGCTACTGGCCGACTTGATAACCTTGGACGGCGCGACCGTGCCGAGCACGGTCGCGCATCTGGCGCTCGACCCGCTGGACCCGCGATTCGATGTCGATACGGTGGTTCAGGTGTTGCGACGTAAAAGCTCTGAGCTCAAACGCCAGCTGCTTGGTCAGACTGTGGTGTCCGGGATCGGCAATATCTATGCAGATGAAGCGCTGTGGCGGGCCAAGGTCAATGGTGCGCGCACCGCTGCGGCGTTAACGGGTCGGCAGTTGGCCATGGTGCTTGGTGCGGCCGAGCAGGTGATGTGCGATGCATTGGCGCAAGGCGGCACCTCCTTCGATTCGCTGTATGTCAATGTCAACGGTGAATCCGGCTACTTCGATCGGTCGTTAGACGCTTACGGGCGTGCGGGTGAGCCGTGCCGGCGTTGCGGGGCATCGATTTGCCGGGAAAAGTTCATGAACCGCTCGTCGTACTATTGCCCACGATGTCAACCACGGCCGCGAGGCCGCACAGTGCGGTAGGGCGGTAGGAAAGAACCGATGATGCAACTTTGGGTGCAGCGTGTTGGCTCACGCCGATACATTGGGCACAGTTCGCGGGGTGCCCAGGTCTTGGTTGGTGCCGAGGATGTCGAGGGTGTCTTTACTCCCGGCGAGCTGCTCAAGATTTCCTTAGCTGCTTGCAGCGGGATGGCCACCGATCTGACGTTGGCCCGTCGCCTGGGTGCTGACTACCCGGCGGTCATTCGCGTGTCGGGCGCCCCGGATCGTGATCAGGAACGTTATCCGCTGCTGGCAGAGACCCTGGAGATCGATTTGTCGGGTTTGTCCGCGCACGAAGCCGAACGCCTGCGGGTAGTGGTGAACCGGGCCGTCGAGCAGGTCTGCACGGTTGGGCGCACACTGCAATCGGGCACCACGATCACCTTCGAGGTGGCTGATGTCCGATCCTGATGTTCGGCTCACCGCCTGGGTGCATGGTCAGGTGCAGGGCGTCGGTTTTCGCTGGTGGACCCGGTGCCGGGGGCTGGAGCTGGGGCTGACCGGATACGCGGCTAACCAACTCGACGGCCGTGTTTTAGTGATTGCCCAAGGCGGCCGCGAGGCCGGTGAGAAGCTGCTGGATCTGCTGCAAAGCGGCACCACGCCGGGGCGCGTTGACAAGGTGCTGGCCGAATGGTCTTCGGTGACTGAGCAAATCAGCGGATTCTGCGAACGCTAATGCTGTTGCGAGGGTGCGCAGAATGCCGGCCGGGGCGGCGTGTCGCTGTACCGACACGCACGCTCGGGGCCGGGCGGTAGTCTGGCCGCTCGTGTATCTGAAGAGTCTGACGCTGAAAGGCTTCAAGTCTTTTGCCTCGCCGACGACTCTGCGCTTTGAGCCAGGCATCACTGCTGTTGTGGGGCCTAACGGGTCCGGCAAATCCAACGTGGTTGACGCATTGGCGTGGGTGATGGGGGAGCAGGGCGCCAAGACGCTGCGCGGCGGCAAGATGGAAGACGTCATTTTCGCCGGCACCTCATCGCGTGCCCCGCTGGGCCGTGCTGAAGTCACGGTGACCATCGATAACT
>JAIENC010000276.1 GCA_019751635.1 Mycobacteriaceae bacterium | reverse complement strand
TCTTGACTCGGGTGTGGATCAACACATCGTCGATCGAGACCCGGGGCTCCACCAGCAGGTTGTGAATGGTGTTGTCAAGTTCGTAATGCGGAACGCCCAAGCCGGCCGACAGCGCACCCTGTGGATCCATATCCACCAACAAAACACGTCTGCCCTGTTCAGCGAGCGCGGCGCCAAGGTTGATCGTCGAGGTTGTCTTTCCGACACCGCCCTTTTGGTTACACATCGCGATCACCTTGGCGGGGCCGTGCGAAGTCCGCGGCTTGGGATCCGGGATCACCCGAAACGGGCGCCCGGTCAGGCCGACCTCAGTCTGGGGGTCGTCCCCATCGGCGTCGTTACTCAAGGCCGGTCGTTGCTCGTCGAACATCGCCAGGAAGTCTAGCCGGTGCATAGAACCTGCCCGCCTGGTCACCGGTCTAGGGTGGGCGTTATGGGCATCAAGCAGCGCATACCGTTCCTGCGAACTTCAGTCTGGCGGATGGCGGCAGGAATGCGCACGCTCACCACAACAGGCCAAGTCGGTGACGGCCGAGAGGCCGCGGCCGTCGCCTATGTGGTGCGCAATGCCCGAGCCGGTGACATCGATGACGTACTAGCCACCCTTGACCGGTTCGCCTACGAAAAATCGCTGCTGATTAACGTCGGCGACGAGAAAGGCGCCTTGCTGGACAGCGCAGTGCAGCGAGCTAATCCCCAGCTGGCGCTGGAATTAGGCACCTACTGCGGTTACGGTGCCCTACGAATCGCCCGAGCGGCGCCGACGGCTGCGGTGTACTCCGTCGAACTCGCCGAAGCCAACGCCGTCAACGCGCGCCAGATTTGGGCGCATGCCGGGGTAGGCGACCGAGTGACGTGCGTGATGGGCAGCATCGGCGATGGCGGACACACACTCGACGCACTAGCCAAGACCTACGGCTTCACTAACGGCGCACTGGACTTCCTCTTTCTCGACCACGACAAGAACGCCTACCTCAGCGACCTGCTGAGCATAGTGGGCCGCGGCTGGCTGCATCCGGGCTCGATTGTGGTCGCCGACAATGTCAAAGTGCCCGGCGCACCGGGGTACCGCCAATACCTGGCGCAGCAGCAGGGCACCGTGTGGCAGACAACCGCACACAAGACACACATCGAGTACCAAACCTTGCTCTCTGACGTGGTATTGGAGTCGCAGTATCTGGGCTGTGCCGCCACGACTAACCCGTGATGCGACTAACGGGCACGCGGGTGGGCTTCGGCCCAGACTTCGCGTAACGCGTGAACAGTGACCAAGGTATAAATCTGCGTCGTAGTCACCGATGCGTGCCCCAGGAGTTCCTGCACCACACGAACATCGGCGCCACCGTCCAGCAGATGCGTAGCAAAGGAGTGCCGCAACATGTGCGGCGATACATCCGAGGTGATGCCGGCTCGCTCGGCGGCATCCTGCAGGACCTGCCACGCACTTTGCCGCGACAGCCGGCCACCGCGAGCGTTAAGAAAGATGGCCGGAATGCCCCGACCTCGACGCGCCAGCTCCGGGCGGCCTCGCACGAGATAGGCGTCGAGTGCTTGCACCGCCGGACGCCCAACAGGCACCAATCTGTGCTTACCTCCTTTGCCGCGCAGCAACACCGATCTGGCCTGGATATCAATGTCGTCAACGTCAAGACCAACGGCCTCGGAGATCCGCGATCCGGTGGAGTACAGCAGTTCCAACAACGCTCTGTTGCGTAACGTCAACGGGCCGTCGGAAGGGCTATCGCCGCCAGCACCCTCGAGCAAAGCCACCACCTGGTCAATGGTCATACTCTTGGGCAATCGACGGCCCGGCGCTGGCGGCCGAACAGTTCGGGCCACATCCAGCTCGGCCAGCCCTTCTGCTGCGGCGAAACGATGCAAGCCACGGACCGCGACCAGTGCTCGAGCCGCCGACACCGCCGATAAAGCCGCCATGCCGGCCTCGGGGTTTCCCCGGCGAAGTACTACCACAAACTCACTGACGTCGAGTTCAGTAGCTTTGGCTAGATCGTCAATTCCGCGGTCCACTAGGTGTTCCCGATACCGAAGCAGGTCGCGGCGGTAGCAGCTCAAGGTATTGACCGCCACACCGCGTTCGATTTCCAGGTGGTCCAGATAGCCTTGCACCTGTTTCTCCAGCACCACCGATGTCATGGTGCGACCTGCCGCGCCGAGAACGCCGTCGATCTATCGCTCCAGGAGCAATCCGGCGAACGAGGTTGGGAAAACCCTTTCGTTACCGCAAAAGCGGCCAAGATGCCTGAAACAGCAATGGAATTGACGATTTCCCCGGTAAAGACCATGCGGGCAGCATCGGCGATCGGCTGCCAGTGCAGCGTCATGTCCGCCTCTTCGTCATGCGCCTCCGGCCTGCCCACCTCGGTCAATCCGGTGGCTAGATAGACGCGGACAGATTCGTCACTGAAGCCTGGCGAAGTATCGAGATCGACCAGCACCCGCCAGGTGTGTGCGTGCAGACCCGCTTCCTCCCGCAGCTCACGAGCGGCCGTCACATGCGGCGCCTCGCCAGCGATATCGAGCAGTCCCGCCGGCAGCTCCCATAGCCGCCGACCAAAAGGATGGCGATACTGATGAACCAAGACGATGTTGTCATCGTCATCTATAGCCGCAATAGCCACCGCACCAAAATGCTCGACCACTTCACGTATCGCGATTTCACCGCCAGGCATCCGCACGTGGTCCCGGCGCAGCGCAAATATTTTTCCGCGATGCAACGTCTCCGATGCTGTCGTCGCGAAAATGTGTCGGGGGCTGCTCCCGACTTCCTGCGGTGGCTCAGCCACGAGCCGCCGGCTCGGGCAGTGGCCGACGGTCGGGGATCTCTACCGGGAGCAACTCCGCCGCTTTATATTCCAGAGCTGCCCCGACAAATGCGGCGAACAATGGATGCGGCCGAGTTGGTCGGCTTTTCAGCTCGGGGTGAGCTTGTGTCCCAACAATAAACGGATGCACAGCTGCCGGGTATTCAACAAACTCCACGAGCTGACCATCAGGTGAGGTCCCGGAAAACTTTAAGCCGCTCTCGGCGATTTTGTCCCGGTAAGCATTGTTGACCTCATAACGATGCCGATGCCGCTCCGAGACCCGGGTAGCTTGATAGGCCTGGGCGACAAGCGAATCCGGCTCCAGAACAGCCGGGTAGGCACCAAGACGCATGGTACCGCCAAGGTCGGCTTCGCCAGCAACAATATCCAACTGGTCGGCCATAGTGCAGATAACTGGATCAGTTGTGGTCGGATCAAACTCGGCCGAGTTAGCCCGGCTCAGCCCTACCGATCGAGCAGCCTCAATCACAATGCACTGCAACCCAAGACAGAGCCCAAACAGCGGCAAACCCCGAGCCCGGGCATACCGGATAGCACCGATCTTGCCCTCAATTCCGCGGATGCCGAATCCACCGGGAATGAGCACGCCGTGCACGTCGTCGAGCGCAGCAGCCGCAGCACTAGCGGTCTCGCAGTCGTCGGATGCCACCCATCGCAGCTCAACCTTGGCATGATGCTTAAAACCACCAGCGCGTAATGCCTCAATAACCGACAGATACGCATCCGAAAGCTCAATGTATTTGCCTACCAAGGCAATTCGAACCGTCTCACGTGGCTGATGAACTCGGCCCAGCAGGTCGTCCCATTCGGTCCAATCGACGTCCCGAAACGGCAGATTAAGCCGGCGCACCACAAAGGCATCCAACTCTTCGCGGTGCAACACCTTAGGGATGTCATAGATTGACGGCGCGTCGGGAGTGGAGATGATGCCATCCACATCGACGTCACACATAAGTGCGATTTTGTCTTTCAGCGGTTCGGGAACCACCCGATCGCAACGCAAGATCAAGGCATCCGGCGTGATGCCGATGCTGCGCAAAGCAGCCACCGAATGCTGAGTCGGTTTGGTTTTAAGCTCCCCCGACGGCGCCAAATACGGAACCAGCGAAACATGCAGGAAAAAAACGTTCTCTCGACCAAGATCGTGACGAACTTGACGTGCGGCCTCCAAGAAAGGCTGCGATTCAATATCACCGACCGTGCCACCAATTTCGGTGATCACCACATCCGGACGATTACCCTGCGCATCCGGCTCTGCCATAGCCAGAATGCGCTTTTTAATTTCATCGGTGATATGCGGAATAACTTGAACGGTGTCGCCCAGGTATTCCCCACGCCGCTCTTTGGCAATGACCGCCGAGTAGATTTGCCCCGTCGTGACATTGGCAGAACCAGATAGATCACGATCCAAGAAACGCTCGTAGTGACCGACATCGAGATCGGTTTCGGCCCCATCTTCGGTAACAAATACCTCGCCGTGTTGGAACGGATTCATGGTGCCCGGATCAACATTGAGATACGGGTCGAGTTTCTGCATCGTGACATGCAGCCCACGCGCGGTCAAAAGTTGACCAAGGCTACTGGCGGTCAACCCCTTACCCAATGAAGAAACCACACCACCGCTGACAAAGAGGTGCTTGGTGATGGCTTGCTGGTGCTTACGCAATCGAGCGACCTCCGTGCAGACGGGCGGGGGTTAGTTGATGATCGCCAGCCCGGCTATGCCGGGCCAAACGGATCACCACGATGAATCTAGTGGGGCGCCTGCCTAACCACGGAAATCGACCCTAACACCGATGCAGCTACTCAGACACTACTGGGCGACGGTGACCGATGTGGCACCGTGACCGATACCGTACTGACCGGTATCGCCACCGCTGATCAACTCGTTTAAGCCCAGGATTGCCGTGATCCGCCCGGATTCGGAGTTGACGTTATCGACGGTGCTGATCGCTTGAGCCATACCAGCGTCGGCGCGGCTCAGCGCAACAGCCGCCGTGCCGGTTGAGGAGCCTTCGCGGCCGGCCAGGAGCGTACCTGCCCCATGCGGCGCCAGCGCTACCGTGAAACGAGCCACCGTGGCGCCCTGATTACCGGCATCTTCAGGTAGGGCGCCACCGGTAATCACCAAAGCGGCGGTGGCGGCGCCGATACCACCCTGAGCGGGATACACAATGAACCCGGTATCGCGCAACGCGGCCAGCACGGTATTGCGCTGCGCATCATCAACCAGCGGACCGGCTGGTTGATCTTTTGTCAATAAAACGATCCCCAACAAATCTCCGGCTTGCGAACCTTGATCTACCAAGTTGGTGCTCAATTGAGCGCCCGCCGGCAAAATTGAGGAGTTCACCACTGAACGCAACTTCTCCGCCGAATTAGCCTCAACAAACTCTTGCGTCAACGACACCGTGATCGCAACCGAACCACCAGCTTGGCTCACCATTTTCGACACCGCCGCCACATCGTCAGCATTGGCATCCGGAGTGACAAAAATAACGACTGATTTACCCGCCAACGTATTATGAATCATCCGTCCAGCTAGCTGGACATCAAAATCATTTGCGGCATGAAGTTTCTGGTTGAGCGCATTCTTTTGCTCGCCTAAGGCGTCAATTTGTGCGTGGAGGTCACGTTTCTCCATCGACATCGCCGATAGCAGAGTGTGTGAAGGAAAGCCCGAGCCCAGCACAATACCCACCGCTAATGCCAAGAACACCGCGGCCAGCGAGATAGCATGCTGGCGTAGCGAGATCACAGACGTGCTACCCCCTAGCTAGGCGATCACCACTGTCTAGGTAACTAAGCTCTGCACCCACAGCGAGAACCGGTTCCAGTAGTCAACGACCCAGTGCAGCACCACCGTATCGGTGCGTGACACCCACAACGCAACGACGATGGCGATCAGCATAGTCAACGCCAACAGCGCAATAGCGCCGGCGGCGATGTGGTTGCGGTATAACGTAGCGACCGCTTTAGCATCCACCAGCTTCTCCCCTACTCGCAATCGAGTAAGAAAAGTCGACGGGTTGCTGTCTTGCCGAGTGCGATCAAAAAATGTCTCGATGTTGGCCGTGTTACCGGCGGTCACTAGCAGCGCGGCACCGTGATGATGAGCCAGCAACAAAGCCAGATCCATTGCCGAACCGGCAGCTGGAAATGTCATCGCACCGACGCCGAGATCTTGAATACGCTCTAACCCCGGTGCATGACCATCGGCGTCAGCGGGTAAAACCACGTGGGCACCGCACCGCAACGCTTCGTTACTGATCTCTCCGGGATCGCCAACAATCAGCTGGGGCCGATATCCCGCTTTCCGCAATACATCCGCTCCGGTGCCAACGCCGATCAGCACAGGCTGATATTCCTTGATGAAAGGTTTGAGGCTTTTCACTTCTTCGGCAGCACCGAGTTCCTCGCCAACGAGAACAACATGACGACCACGCAGATCGACGTCAACGTCTGGGATGCCAATGCCATCGATCAGCAACGGGCTCTCGCTACGAATGAACTCAATAGTGTTGCCGGCGAAAGCCTCAAGATGAGCGGTTAGACCGCTTTTAGCTTCTTGCATCATTTCAGCGACGTCATGATCAGTAAGCTCGGTGCCTACCGCTAGCCGACGATCGCCGGAATACACCCCACCTTCGTAAAGGCGAATTTTGGCGCCGTCTTTGATTTTTTTGAAGACTTCCGGCCCCGTCTCATCAATCAACGTGACCCCATTAGCCACCAGCACTTCCGGACCGAGATTGGGGTAACGGCCGGATACCGACGGCGAGGCGTTGACGACAGCGGCAATATCAGCTTCCACCAGCGCGTCAGCGGTAATACGGTCTAAATCCACGACATCGAGAACCACAATGTCACCCGCAGAGACCCTGCGGAGGAGTCGGTGGATATTGCGGTCGACTCGAGCGGTGCCGATAACTCCGGGCCGAGAGATATTGCGGGAGAGAAGCGCTGACATCCTCATAGCGGGGATTCTGTCCGGTAAGAGTGGCCGCACCGCGGAGGCGCGCCGCAACAGCAGACACACAAGTTATATTGAGTCACATCTGTCACAGATCTGATGCGTCGACTGTGCAGGTTATTGCTATATCGCGGGCGTGAAGTCGTCCACAACCTGCACACTCGACGCGATATCGTGCTGCGCGGCATCGAGTAGTTCACGAGCATGCGCTCGGCCAGTCTCGGACTCGCTGCGACCGGCCAGCATGCGAGCAAGTTCAGCAACACGGTCGTCACCGAGCAGACGGCGGACTCCGCTGGTACCGCCGGTCTCGGCGCCCTGAGTGTGCACCACGAGATGAACATCGGCATACGCCGCGACCTGCGGCAAGTGAGTGACCACGATAACCTGCTGGGTGCGTGCCAGCCGCGCCAACCGACGCCCAATCTGCACCGCAGCCCGACCACCAACACCTGCGTCAACCTCGTCAAATACCATCGTGGTGCCAGCTGAACGCCGCGTAGAAGCGGCGAGCACCACTTCGAGAGCCAACATTACTCGCGACAATTCACCGCCGGAAGCGCTTTTTGTCAACGCCAGCACCGCTATACCTCGATGCGGGGCTAGCCCAAACTCAATCTGGTCGATCCCGTCGGCACCGGCATGCACCATAGCGCCTGAAGGCAACCTCAACACAGCAGAATCGTCTTCACTAGCCGGCATAGTGGATACCGCAACAGTGAATTCGGCATCGTTCATCGCCAAAGCAGACAACTCAGCGGTGACCGCTTGAGCCAACTGCCGAGCTGCCTGAGTACGAATCGCGCTAAGCTCGGCGGCCAATTGGCCTAATTCGCAGCTTAATTCGTCAACGCGCTGTTGCAATGCCGCCAGCCCCGCTTCGGAGACGTCGAGCTGGGCTAGCCGGCGCCCGGATTCCCGAGCCCACTGCAGTACCCCATCAATATCGGCGGCGTATTTACGCGTCAACGTGCGTAGTTGAGCTTGCCGGGCCAGTTTGCTATCCAGCTCACTGGCATCGACGGGCAACTGATCGAGGTAGTTGCCAAGCTCACCGGCCGCATCAATAACCACGGCGAGCGCCTCACCGAGTTGCCTAGCTAGCGCTTGCAGCGCAGCGTCATCGGCCGATTCCAGCGCCGCTTTAGCCCGCCCCAGCAGATCCAGCGCTGAGCTAGCCGAACGATCCGCCGCATCCTCAAACTGCCTAGACAACGCGGCCTGAGCGGTAGCTGCCGCCTCGCGCAGCGCGTCTAACTCTCCGAGCCGGGCGATATCGATGAGCAGCGCTTCATCCTCGCCTGGTTGCGGGTCGACGGCAGCAATCTCAGCAACGGCATAAGCCAACCGATCCGCCTCCACGGCGAGCTCGCGAGCACGCTCACGACGGTCGGTCACCTCGCGCCGCGCCAACTGCCAGGCGCGATGTAATTCCCGGTACCGCTCTAGCACCGCGGTAGCGCCCGCAAAGCGGTCTAGCGCTGCACGCTGTTCGTCGGGGCGCATCAACCTCAGCTGGTCATTTTGCCCATGCACGGTGAGTAACTCGGCAGTAAAGCTGCCCAACGATTTGGCGGGCACACTACGGCCACCAAGATAAGCGCGCGAAGGACCGTCCCGACTCACCGAGCGCAAAGCGATCACACTGCCGTCTTCATCACGCTCCGCCCCAGCTTCTTGGAGGATTTCGGCAAGCCGCGTGCCCGCCGCCAAGTCAAGATCCGCTGTGCTAAAACGCCCCTCAACAACCGCCCGGTTGGCGCCTGAGCGCACCCGAGCGGCGTCAGCGCGAGCGCCACCAAGCAAATGCAACCCGGTAACCACCATCGTCTTTCCCGCGCCGGTCTCCCCGGTCAGCACGGTCAAACCGGGACCAAATTCTGCGGTGGCCAGACCGATAGCACCTAAAGACTCGATATGTATCTCGGTCAGCACCGTTACTGCCCACGCCAACCGGTAACAGGCAGCCGGAACTTGCACACCAAACGATCGGTGAACGGCGTGCTATCCAACTGCGCCCATTTCACCGGAGTATCGCAGCGCGTCACTTCAACCCGGCTACCCGCAGGCACCAGCATTTCCCGGCGACCGTCACAGAACACCAAAGCGTCATGGCCACCGGCTTCGACTTCCATGGCGATCGCGGCATGTGGGCTGGTGACCATAGGCCGGGCAAACAGCGCGTGTGCGTTGTTGGGTACCACCAGAATGGCTTCCAAGTCGGGCCACAACACCGGGCCACCTGCCGAGAACGCGTAAGCGGTAGATCCTGTCGGCGTCGACACCAACACCCCATCGCAGCCGAACGTGGTCACCGGGCGACCGTCGATTTCCAATACGACGCCTAAGACGCCCAGCCGCGGCCCTTTCTCGAGACTCACTTCGTTTAATGCCCACCCGCGATCGACGACGCGGCCGGCTACCCGCACCGCAACGTCTAACGTCATCCGGTTGGCCACTCGATAGTCGCGGGCGATCACATGGTCCAGGACGGTGTCGATGGCTTCGGCTTCGGCTTCGGCAAGAAATCCGATTCGCCCCAGATTGACCCCTAACACCGGGATATCGGTGCTCCGAGCCAGTTCAGCCGCACGCAGAAAAGTGCCGTCGCCGCCAAGCACCATAACCAGTTCGCATCCCTGCGCGGCATGGATGTCGGTCTCGACTACCTCGATCTTGACGCCTAGCGCACGCATATCGTCTGGCGCCAGTTGCAGCGAACCCCGATCGACCGCCTCAGCCGACAACATCCGCAAGCCAATTCCCTTGTCGCCCAAGATTTTTTCCACCCTCAAGGCGGTCTCGCTCACCTCTGCGCGACCGGTGTGCACCACCAACAATATGGTGCGATCGCCAGTCATTGCGGGCCCTCGGCGACTGCGGCTTGCACTGCGCCGAGCAATGCATCACCAATCAGGGCGCACTGGGTCTGCCTGCGCAACCACAGGAAGTACTCGACATTGCCGGACGGGCCCGGCAGTGCGCTAGCGGTGACGCCTACGGTGTGCCAGCCCAACGCTTCGGCTTGCCGGGCCACCGCTAGCACCGAATCTGCCCGCAACTGTGGATCACGGACCACCCCACCAGAGCCGACCTGCCCCCTGCCCACCTCGAACTGCGGCTTCACCATAGGAAGAATATCGGCGCTGGGCGCCGCACAACCTACCAGCGCCGGCAATACGGTGCCTAACGAAATGAAGGACAGGTCAGCTACCACCACATCGACACAACCACCGATCTGATCCGGGGACAGATCACGAACATTGGTCCGCTCAACAACGACCACCCGCGGATCGCAACGTAGCGACCAAGCGAGCTGGCCGTAGCCAACATCGACCGCAATCACCTCAGACGCTCCACGATCCAGCAAGACTTCGGTGAACCCACCGGTCGATGCGCCAGCGTCGAGACAGCGCCGGCCCGCAACGGTGATCGCCAAGGTGTCTAACGCACCGATGAGTTTATGCGCTCCGCGTGATACCCAGCCGCGTTCGCCATTGTCCACAACGGTCAGGACGGCATTAGCCGCTACCGCGGTGCCCGGTTTAACCGCCGGCATGCCGTTAATGCCGACTTTTCCGGCATTAATCAACTCCGCGGCATGATGTCGAGACCGGGCAAGCCCCCGCCGGACAAGCTCAGCGTCAACGCGGACCCGCCGCGGCATGAGCACTCAGCCTTTCTCCGCCGACTCCAAAGCACGCACCAAAACGTCGTGTGCTGCAGAAAGACGGCAGGCTAACGCTTCAAGCTCGGGCAAGGTGAGCTCGCTGCCGGTGGCGGCTAGGTCTGGAAGCTCAGCCAGCAGGGTGTCCATCTCGGCGCGGATCTGGCCAAGATCACGATCTTGTTCGGTAGTCATGACTCCCCCACGCTAGTTGATCTGGGCGCGACGCAAGGCATCGCGGGCTCGATCATCACCAGGCTCAAGACTGAGCCCGTGACAACTTATCGTTGCATCGGGGGCGGCATTCCATACTGCCCAGGCGACGGCACGAATGATGGAGAGCCCATCATCGCCGGACTCTGCACTGGCGAGATGCCCACTCACCGTGAGCGTGCGGCCACAGATCTCGACGTGCCAAGCCGGTTGCGGTGCTACCGCAAGCTGGCCAGCATCGCGATGCAAGCAACGAAGATCGGCCGCAAGGTAAGTGGGCCGGAAGGCGGGCTCCGCAGCAATCGCGTCCCACACTGAACAGACACCGGTGAGCACCATGAGGCTGGGCAACCCGGCGGCGTTAGCACAAGCGATATCGGTGTCTAATCGATCGCCGATAACTAGCGGCGCACGAAAATCTCCACGCGCCAACGCATCTCTGACAAGCATCGGCGACGGTTTGCCCACAACCTGGGGCTCGGTATCAGTCGAGGTCCGCAGTGCGGCCACCATCGACCCGTTGCCCGGCAGCAAACCGAGCTCCGAAGGCAAAGTAGGATCTGTGTTAGTGGCCACCCACAAGGCGCCAGCGCGAATGGCCAGTGTCGCCTCAGCCAGATCGGGCCAGCCGGTTGCTGGTGAGTGTCCTTGGACCACCGCCACCGGCTTGTCGGCCCAGCGGCGCACCGGCCGCAGGCCGACTCCGGCGATCTCGTCCGCCAGTGATTGGGTGCCCACAATCAATACCGGTGAACCAGCGGGTAGTTGTTTAGCCAGCACCGAAGCTGCCACCTGGGCACTAGTGACGACATCGTCTTTGGTTGCGGACACACCGCAAGTACCCAAGTGCTCGGCGACTTCCGCCGCGCTACGAGAAGCGTTGTTAGTGATAAACAGTGCGCGACCAGGCAGCTCGGCCAGCGATTGCGCGGCGCCATCGATAGGCCGCTGACCATGAAACACCGTCCCATCCAGATCGACAAGCAGGCAATCATATTCTTGCGCAAGGGTTTTCATGTCATCCCAATTCGTTGACCCGGTCTTCGGCGTCGGTGACACCGTCGACATCGGCAGCCGCACAGTGCAGAAACCACTGCAAGGCCTCATCGGTGCGACCGAGCGTCAGCAATATGTCGGCGTAGGCATAAAACAATCGGGCCGCGGTGGATCCGGTGCGGCCGGGTTCCAGCGCAGGAGTCGATAACACCACTAACGCCTGCTCCAACTGCCCTAAATCAGCCCGCGCACCAGCGACCACAATGCGTAACTCGTCGGCATCGTCGCTATCGAGTTGGTCCGCCTGAGCACCGTGAGCTAAGTCGATCGCGCGTTCCGGGCGGCCCAGACCGCGTTCGCAGTCAGCCATCAACGCCAGCAGCGCAGACTTGCTGCCCATTCTGCGGGCAGCCCGCAGTTCAGCCAGTGCCTGAGCCCAATCACCGCATCGGTAGGCGGCAATTCCGACCGCTTCGCGGACCGCGGCGATCCTGCTGCAGCGAGCCCGAGCCGCACGCGCATGGCTGAGCGCGGCCTGCGGATCGTCGTCAATGAGTTGACCAGCGGCAACCAAATGTCGCGCCACCGCGTCAGCGGTGACGCGGTCCACAGTGCTTAGTTCACGACGGACCTCTGGTGCCAGCTGTCGAGCATCGACGTCAGCGGGCACCGCAGGGCCGTCCGGCCGTGGCTGGCCACCGCCGCCCGAAGGTAACCGCCGACCCCGGTTACCGTTATGTGCTTCATTGACCACTCGTGATCACCCGACCCGTTCCACTCCGGCAACATTGCGCTTACCGCGACGCAGCACCAGCCAGCGGTCATACAGAAAATCTGCACGCTGCGGGATCCATTCGTCGCTGTCGATCCGGGCGTTGTTAACCGATACCGCGCCTTCAGCGATGATGCGTCGGGCCGCCTTGCGGCTATCCGATAGCCCACTGGAAACCAGCAAGTCGACAATGCCAGCGGGGCCACCGGGCGGCAACTCCGCGACCGAAGTTTCACGCAACGCCGCGGATAATGTCGCCTCATCAAGCCGAGCCAATTCGCCACGGCCGAAAAGTGCCCGGCTGGCATGTTCGACTGCCGCCGTCGCCGCCGCACCGTGCACCAACGTGGTTAACTCGCCGGCAAGCCGGCGTTGAGCGGCACGTTCGGCCGGGCGTAGGGCCGTCAGCTGCTCCAGCTCGGCAAGCTCATCAGCCGACAAAAAGGTAAACCACCGAAGGTAACGAATGACATCAGCATCAGCGGTGTTAACAAAATATTGGTACCAGGCATAAGGGCTAGTCATCTGTGGGTCGAGCCAGAGACTGCCGCCCCCCGTGGATTTACCAAACTTAGTGCCGTCCGCCGCAGTCACCAACGGAACGGTGAGGGCATGCACCGCCGCACCACACTTTTGCCGCACCAACCGCACACCGGCAATGATGTTGCCCCACTGATCCGACCCACCGACCTGCAACGTACAGCCATAGCGCTGATGGAGCTGCACGTAGTCGTTGGCTTGCAGCAGCATGTAGCTGAACTCGGTGTAGGAGATCCCGTCCCCGTCTAGCCGCCGACGAATAGTGTCGCGATCGAGCATGACGTTGACCGAGAAGTGCCGGCCGATACCACGCAGAAACTCCATCGCAGAGAGCTGGCTGGTCCAGGTCAGATTGTTCTCGATGATCGCACCCGTTGGCGAATTGTCGAAGTCAACGAAGCGTTCCAACTGGCCACGGATCCGCTCAGTCCATTCCGCAACGACGTCAGCCGAGTTCAGCGTGCGTTCACCGGTATCGCGTGGGTCACCAATCATCCCGGTAGCACCGCCGGCGAGCAGAATCGGCCGGTGGCCAGCACGTTGGAAACGGCGTAACGCCAGCAGCGGGACCAAGTTGCCGGCATGCAGGCTCGGCGCCGTGGGATCAAACCCAACGTAGAGCGTTATCGGCCCGGCTTGGGCCGCGGCGGCTAACGCGTCGAGGTCGGTGGACTGCGCAATCAGCCCACGCCAGTTCAGCTCATCGACAATGCAGGCCAACCGGCAAGATTCTGTACCCACAGTGATAGATCTTCGCGCATGGCCGCAGCCGGGACTGCCGGCGGCATGCTTAATCGCTAGCGCCGAGTGCTGGCGCAC
>JAIENC010000135.1 GCA_019751635.1 Mycobacteriaceae bacterium | reverse complement strand
GCGCATTGTGGCCAGCGGCAATGTCAAACGAGCCGCCGCAGATGAACTGCACCGGGTTGGCGAACTCCGGCAACGCCAACAGGCCGTTCAGTGTGCCCTGGGCAGGATCGTAGATGTTGTAGAAGTTGGAGATCGCCGGCCCCGCCACATGCAGCACCTGCTCAAGGTTGTCACTTTGATCGCTGAGCACTTTGGTGAAGTCGCCGAGTTTGTTCACCGTGGCGATCAGCGTCGAGTTGTTTTCCCGCAAGAACCCACTGATATCGGTGAGCGCCGTATTGAGCATGCCCAATGTGTGATCCAGGTCGTGTGAGCTCTCCGCCAGCACCTGCGAGACAGTGGCCACGCTCGAGGAGAACTGAACGATTTGTTCGTTGCTGGCTGACAGCGCATTGACTAAAACCCGCAGGTTTTTGACGGTGTCGAAGAGATTGGTTCGCGAATCCCCGAGCCGCCCGGATACCTGGGACAGTTCCCGCAACGCGGCGTGGAACGAATCACCATTGCCGTCAAAAGTGTCCGCGGCCTGGTTGATCAGCTTACCTAGCGGCCCCTGCAACTCCCCCGCCGCCGGAATCAGCTGATTAGCCAGCTCCGTCAGCGATGTTTTGACCTCATCCCATTCCACCGGCACCGCGGTGCGCGATACATCAATGCTGGCCCCGGCCGGCAACACCGGACCCCCGTTATATACCGGCGTGAGCTGAATGAAACGTGCCGCCACCAAATTGGGCGACATAATGATCGCCTGAGCGTCCTGTGGCACGGGCAGCTCGTGATCCACCGCCATGGTGATCTTGACATCAGTAGGCCGGGGTTCAATGTTTGTCACCGTGCCAACCGGAACCCCCAGGACACGCACCTGATCTCCGGGGTAAAGCCCGACCGCGGAGGTGAAATAGCCGATGATGATCCGTTGGTCTCGATGAGACCACAACAAATACCCGCCGCCCAGCAACGTGACAACCAGCGCGACAATAACGGCGTTACGCAGACCGCGGCGGGCCCTACCTGCCCGCATCGTGATTCTCATGGCGACTTCGGCCTAATGATCCACCGTTCCTGAATCATCCCGCGCAGGTAATCGGAGAGGGCTTCCGGAAATTTGCCGGGCTGGTAGACGACGTCGAACATGGCGGCCATGAGTGGGGCCGGGATGGCGCCAAAGACATTGACGTTGAATCCGGGACCGCTACCCACCACTTCACCGAGGGTGGTGGCATACGGCGGCAGCCGTTTAATGGCTTCGCTGATGTAGTCGCGGCGCTCGTTGAGGTTATCCAGCACGAGGTTCAGTTTGCTCAGCGCCGGACCGAACTCTCTGCGATTGTCGACCACAAACCCAGAAATCTGTTGGGAAACATCACTGATCCCCGCGATCAGTTGACTCAACGCCGCTCGACGCTCAGCGAGCGCGGCAAACAGCTGGTGGCCGTCAACGACGAGCTGGTTGACCTGTTCTGCACGTTGGGCCACCACCGATGTCACCGACTTGGCGTGTACCAGCAGATCTGTCAACGTTTGGTCTCGACGGTTGAGTGCGCTGGACAAAGACGTCAACCCGTCCAATGCACCGCGCAGCTGCGGGGTGGCCTCATGGAAAGCGTCGGTGAGCACCTGCAGCGTCTGCTTGAACTGGTCTTTGTCCAGCTGGCCGGCGGCGTGGCCAAGATCCTGCAGCGCACCGTTAAGGGTGTACGGCGTGGTGGTCCGGCCCACCGGGATCCCTGTGCTACGACCGCTGCCAGCGGGGGTGACGGCCAGCGCACGTTCACCAAGGATGGTGTCGGTTCGGATCGCCGCCAACGACTGGTCGCCGACGAGGATCGAGCGGTCCAAACTGAACGTGACTTTAGCGGCGGTTCCGGCCAGCGCGACGGACTGGACTTGGCCCACTTTGAGGCCCGATACGTAGACATTGTTGCCCGGACTAATCCCACCAGCGTCGGTGAAATAGGCGTCGTAGCTCATGCCCTGCGGCCAAAACGGCAGCTTGGTGTAACCGAACGCGATCACCACAACGCAGACCAAGACCACCACACCGAAGATGCCGGTGCGTAGCGGATCGCGGCCGTCGGCGCTGCGCGGTGCACTAATGGGCAAAAGCGCACCTCCCCTTGCTCGGGTCAGGTTGGCCACCTATCGGCAGCAACAAGTCGCCACCGGCCGGGCCGTTGATCTTGATAGTTACCGAGCAGAAATAGATATTGAAAAACGCACCATACGAACCCAGCGCAGAGAGCCGTAGATAGTCCTCGCCGAGTTGTTCAATATCCTGGTTCACCTCGGCTTTACGATTATCCAACTCAGTAGCCAACGGCCGAACATTGCCCAGCACACCCTGGAGCGGTCGGCGTGAACTCTTCAGCAAAGACGTCAGATCCGTCTCCGCCGAGGACAGTGGGCCAATAGCGCCCGCGATCGGGTCTTTACCCTGCGCTAACCCGGTGACTAGCTGCTGCAGTTGATCAACGCTGGCCGAGAACTGCTTGCTGCGCGCATCAACAGTCCCCAACACCGCGTTGAGATTGGTGATCACCTCGCCGATCAGCTGGTCACGAGCGCCCAGCGTCGACGAAAAAGCGTTGGCGTCCGCCAGCAGATTCGCTAAAGCGCCACCCTGACCCTGCAGCAACCCAATAATGACACCGCTGATCGTATTGATCTTGCTGGCGTCGAGGCCCTTGAGTGCCGGCCGTAAACCGCCGAGCAACGCGTCCAGGTCCAGCGCGGGTTGAGTGTGTTCGGCATCGATTGTCCCGCCCGGGGGTAGTTTGCGCAGCTCACCTGGGCCGGAGACGATCTCCAGGTATCGGTCACCGACCAGGTTTTCATAGCGGATCACCGCCCGGGTTGACGAATACACTGTGTAGCGCTTGTCGACGGTGAATGCCACGTCGATGTTGTTGCTGGGGGTGAGCCGCAAACCCGCGACGGATCCCACGTTTACCCCGGCGATGCGGACCTTCTGCCCCACCTTCAACCGTGACGAGTTGGTGAAGGTGGCGTGATAGGAGTTTTCCGGCCCGAACCGAAACTCGCCGAAAACCACCACCAAAGCGACACCGACCAGCAGCATTGCCAGCGCGAAAACGCTGACCTTGATCACCATCGACCGATGCGATCCAGCGCCGTTCATCGAGCCAGTGCCAACCATCAGAAATTATCCCGCTCCGCGAAAGTCCCGTTGAACAGGAACTGCAGTGTCGACGGCGCGTCAACATGTAATTCGGTGAAGGGCTGGTACGGGATATAGGCGTTATCGGTGACCAGGAACGGCGCACGGTAGAACGAGCCACCGCTTTGCTTGGTCGGTATGTCGGGTAACCCGCGGCAGTTCGGACCACCGCTGGCATTGACCAGCGGCAGGCTATTCGGATAGGTGTAGGCCGGCGAACCCAGGATGAAGTTCGATGAGGTGAACAGGCCGGCCTTGCGGACACCGATCAACGGCGCGTACTCCTTGAGCCCCCGGACTACGCCCTTGACCAAGCAGCCGAACTCCGGTGAGTACTCAGCGGCCACGCTGACCGGGGCGCGCAGCCGATTGACCGCCGCGATGAAGTCCTGCTCCGCCGGCGCCAGCGTGTCGTAGGCGCTGTTGGCCAGGCCGATCGCCGCCAACAGGGTGTTATTGAGCTGCTGCTGTTGGTCGGTGACCGTCTTGCTGATGGTCGGCAGGTTGTTGATCAGTGTGGTCAAATCGGGCGCGGCGGCCGCGTAGGTGTCCGCCACCGTGGCCGCCTGGCGGAAATCATGCTGCAGTGCGGGCAGCTTGGGGTTCACCTGGGTGGCCAGCGTCGTCACGCCCGCGAGCAGCCCGCCGAGATCATCGCCGTGGCCGCGCAAGCCCTCAGCAAACGCGCTCAACGTGCCGTTTAAATCCAGCGGGTCCACTTGTTGCAGCAGAAAAATCACGGACTGGAACAGCGTATTCACTTCGAGCTGCACCGAGCTGGCTTGCACGTGCGTGCCGGGACGCAGCGAGGTTGCTGACGGGGAGACCGGCGCCACGAACTCCACCGCTTTGGCGCCGAACGTGGTGTTAGCGGCCAAACGCACCGTCGCATTGGCCGGGATGTAACGCAGCTGATCACTGTTGATGGCCAGGGTGAGCTGCGCTTCGTCAGCTTCATAGCTGATGTCGCTGACCTTGCCGACTTGAATGCCCCGATACTTCACCTTGGCATCCGGGTACATTCCTAGCCCAGCGCGCGGCGCGGTCAGCGTGACGCGCGCGGTCGAGGTAAACGCCGCGCTGTAGGACAGGTAAGTGACCGCCGTGAATGCCACAACCAAACCAGCCAGCAGCACCGCCGCCCAGCGGACCGTGCTCCGTCGCGCTTCGCTTTCTGCCATCCCTTACCCGGCCCCTATCCCGAGAGGTTGAAGTTACCGGACGCCCCGTATACCGCGAGCGAGATAAACAGAGTAATGACCACGACCACGATCAGTGAGGTCCGCACGGCCTGCCCGACCGCGATACCGACGCCGACCGGTCCGCCGCGGGCGTTGTAGCCGTAGTAAGTGTGGACCAGCATGACCACGATCGACATCGCGATGGCCTGCAGAAACGACCACAGCAGATCAGAGGGGATGAGAAACGTCGAGAAGTAGTGGTCATAAAGGCCCGCGGATTGTTTGTTGATGAACACCGTGGTGAACCGGGCGGCGAAAAATGCGGCAATCACCGACAACGAATACAGCGGAATGATGGTGACCAGGCCAGCGATCAGCCGGGTTGATACCAGATACGAAACCGAGTGGACGGCCATGCATTCAACGGCGTCGATCTCCTCGGAAACCCGCATCGCACCCAGCTGCGCGGTGGCGCCGGCCCCGATGGTGGCCGCCAACGCGATACCGGCAATCACCGGTGCGACCACCCGAACATTGAGAAACGCCGACAAGAAGCCAGTTAACGCCTCAATACCGATGTTGCCCAGCGACGAGTAGCCCTGCACAGCAATAACCCCGCCGGAGGCCAGCGTCAAGAAGGCGGCGACCCCGACGGTGCCGCCGATCATGACCAGCGCTCCAGCGCCCAGGGTCATCTCGGCGACCAGCCGGATGGTCTCCTTGCGATACCGGGTGAGGGCGTTCGGGATGTAGCGCATGGTTCGGCCGTAAAACAGCGCCTGCTCGCCGAAGTTGTCGACCGATTGCATACCTTTGGCAACCATGCGGCGCAAGCGGACCGTGGTGTCATAGCTGAACATCAGCTGCTCACCGAGTCAGCATTCGAACGCCGACGGCCGTCATCAGCACGTTGATGACGAAAAGACCAATGAAGGCGTACACCACGGTTTCGTTGACGGCGTTGCCAACTCCTTTAGGGCCACCTTTGGTGGTCAGGCCGCGATAGCATCCGACTAATCCCGCGACCAAGCCAAAAAGCAACGCCTTGACTTCGGCCAGCAGCAGTTCCGGTAACCCGGTGAGCACCGTCAAACCGTTGATGAACGCACCCGGGTTGACTCCTTGCAGGAAAACCGAGAACACGTAGCCCCCGGATAGACCGATCGCACACACCAGCCCGTTGAGGAGCAATGCCACCAAGGTGGATGCCAGCACCCGCGGCACGACCAGCCGCTGAATCGGGTCGATGCCCAGCACCCGCATCGCGTCGATCTCCTCGCGAATGGTGCGAGCCCCTAGATCAGCGCAGATCGCGGTGGCGCCCGCACCGGCCACGACCAGCACCGTTACCACCGGGCCCAGCTGGGTGATGGTGCCAAACGCCGTCCCGGCGCCGGATAAATCCGCGGCGCCGATCTCCCGCAACAAAATATTGAGCGTAAACGCAACCAGGACCGTAAAAGGTATGGACACCAACAGCGTGGGCACCAGCGACACCCGAGCGATCATCCAGGTCTGCTCGAGGAACTCCCCCAGCTGAAACGGACGCCGAAAGATCAAGCGGAAAGTTTCCCTCGACATGTCAAAGAACCCGCCGACCGCCCGAGCCGGAACCGCAAGCTGTTGGAGCAAACCTGGTCCCTCCTGGGCTATCAGCAGCTACGGCCCCCTCGGTGTGAGCGGGCTCATCGTAGCGCACAGGTCAGCATGTCACTAACCCATGACAGCGGTGGCGGAAAAGTTGCGTTCGGGATCCCGACCAGCAAAGTATTGGTGCAGCGTGGTGGCGAGTTCGGCGGGATCCCACCTCGGCTCAGCCGCACTAAACTGGTGCTCCACGGCAGGCGCCGACAACAAGGTAACCCGCGGGCCATAGACAATGAACACCTGACCGTTGACCTCCGCCGCTGCCGGTGCGGCAAGGAACCGAACCAGCGTCACCACATGCTCAGGTGACAGCGGGTCTACTGGCGAGTCGCCTTCGGGTGCCGGGCCGAACACCTCGGCGGTCATCGCGGTGCGGGCGCGCGGGCAGATCACGTTGGCGCAGACCCCGTAGCGGCCCAACGCGCGCGCCGCTGAGAGCGTCAACGCAGTAATGCCTGCTTTGGCGGCACCGTAGTTCGCCTGCCCTACCGGCCCCACTAAACCGGCTTCCGAGGAGGTGTTGATCAGCCGACCGTAGACCGTCCCACCGGCTTCTTTAGCTTGTGCCCGCCAGTAGGCGGCGGCATTGCGGGTCAGCAGGAAATGGCCGCGCAGATGTACCGCGATGACGGCATCAAAGTCCTCGTCAGACATGTTGAACAACATCCGATCCCGGGTGATCCCGGCGTTGTTCACCACAATGGCCAGCCCGCCCAGGCCGGCGGCGGTGCTCACCAGCGTGTCGGCGGTCGTACGGTGGCTGATGTCGCCAGCTACCGCAACGGCTTGGGCGCCGACGGCTTCGATCTCGTCGATCACGTCCGAGTTGCGCAGAGCGGCGTCGATGTCGTTGACGACGACGGTCGCGCCGGCGCGGGCCAACCCGATCGCCTCGGCGCGGCCCAGACCCGCGGCCGCACCCGTCACCACGGCGACCTTTCCGGATAGGTCGGTCATCGCAGTCCCCGCTGGGCTAGCAGTCAATGCAGGCGCACCTTTCGTGCCGCTTCATCTGAGCGAAAGCGAGTGTTCCACAAGAGACGCATGCCCTAAAAAGAGCCCTGGCGAGGGATAGCGCGAAAGCAGCCAAACCGAACTCAGGGCGGCTCAAGAACCCCTCTACTCAACACGTGATGAATATCTCGCGCCGAAACACTAGCCCACATTGTGGCCTGGGGATATTATTTACCGAAGCCGCTGCAGGGTTGCCGGTGATAATGCTGCGCCGCATGTCGTGATAGGAGCCGATGAATGGCGGATCCGTATTTGCTAGCCGCTGGCAGTTACGTGCTGCTCGGCCTGGGATGTTTGGGGGCGGATCTATACAACATCGCCGCTCCGGGCGGGCACTCCACCGAGTTATGGTCAGCGGAGTCTATCGATCTGGCCGCCGGCTTAGCAGCGGCCGCGCTTCTCATCTACCGAGGGGGACAATATCTAACGCAGGCTGGCGGCAGCCTGTTAGAACTTTGTAACCATCCAGAAAGCCGAACATTAAGCCCCATCCTTAGCGCTCTTGCTTTAGCCGAAGCCATCGAGTTATTGATGGGGTTCGGAGATCCCTACCAAGGCGATGACCTGCGTGCCGGAGCCCGACAACTCCAAACAGTGGGCGCCCAACTCCAGAGCACCGTACCGGGTAGCAGCTGGCGGGGTACGGCAGCGCAAAACTATAGCGAGCAGGTCGCAGCAGATCAGGGCATCGCCGCAGTTCTGGCCACGCTTGACGCCGGCCTAGCTGATGGCGCTCGACATGTTGCCGATTTTGTCACCCATGCACGGTTAGCCATCGGTCTGCTGAAGTCATTGCTGCTGATGGGATATGTCATTGAGCAGATGTACTACGCCGAGGAGGACATAGAGGACGGGTGGACATTCGCCGGCAAAGCCGGCACCTTAGGAGCGGTGGCTGTGGGTGCGATAGGCATCGTCTTCGGCTTGATTTTTGCGCTTGGCCTACACGACGGTGCGGTGAGCGCGGGCGTGGCATATGACATGGTGGGCAAGCAGCCCATCCCCCCCCACTCCCCGGTAGCGGACGTGGCCGCCGCGAACCAGGCCGTACTGGCCAACGCTTCGACTACGGCGGCGGCCTTGCCCACCGCCAGCGTGACAGCGCCGCAATCCGATGCTGGCCGGATTTTCTTCGGCACCGCCACCGAGGAGGCGGCAACCACCCCGACCACAGCACTACCGACCACGCCCAGTCTGGCCCCGCCAGCCCCACCGGCCGCCGCCCGGCGGACAGCGCCACGCGGCTATACCCGACCCGCTCCGCGTAGCGAGCCGGTTATCGATCCGGCAGCGCCACCGGCAGAAGCAGCCCAACCCGACCTCGAGGCCGGCGAGCGGGCACCTGTCGGGGCCGCAGCTGCTGGCCGCCCCGCAGACATACAACCCCAGCTCGTCCAGACCAGCTAACCCAACCCGCCCCACTGGCCAGCGCAGGAGAACAACACCATGGCGGAATTCAGCGTCGTACCAGCTCACCTCGAGACACTCGCAGTCAAACAAGACCAAGCAGCCGCGAACACCGCACTAGCGGCCGCGGCGACCACTCACCTCAAGCGGGATACCGAGTTAACCTGGGGCCCGTTTTGGCAAATGGTCAACGACGCGTTCGCCCAAACCGAACGCAAGCGCAACGCCGCCATCAAACGGTTGGAAAAATCCTGCACCGACCATGCGGAAAAACTGCGGGCCGCCACCCAGATCTACACCAGCAGTGACGACCAGCTAGCCGAGCACCTCACCAACCAGATTCCTGACCGCCAAGCTAGCGCCCCACGCTAGTCACCGCGCAGCAACGCCGCCCGCGGGCATTCAGCAATAGCCTGTTCAGCCAACCCCTCCTGATCAGCGGGGATCGGCTCAACCAGCACAACGGCGTAGTCTTCGTCGTCGAGCTCGAAAAGCCCCGGCGCAATCCCCAAACAAACCCCGTTACCTTCACACCGGTCACGATCGACTGTCACCCGCAAGACAACCTCCTTCAATCTGGCACGTTCATCAGACGAGCACGCAACTAGACCCCCAGATTAGAACGTGTTACAACCGAGGGACACCTGATAAGGGGGCGGTTGGATTGCGCATCGGGTATACCCCGCAACAAGACGAGCTGCGCCGCGAACTGCGGTCGTATTTTGCCACGTTAATCACCCCGGAACGGCGCGAGGCGCTGCACGCTACCTCGGGCGAGATCGGCAGCGGCAACGTCTACCGGGAGATCGTCGCGCAGATGGGCCGCGACGGGTGGCTGGCATTGGGGTGGCCCACGGAGTACGGCGGGGCGGCCCGCTCCCCGATGGAGCAGCTGATCTTTACCGATGAAGCGGCTCTTGCCGGTGCCCCGGTGCCGTTCCTGACCATTAATAGTGTCGCGCCAACCATTATGGCGTTCGGTAGCGCTGAGCAGAAAAAATTCTTTCTGCCCAAGATCGCGGCGGGTGAGCTGCATTTCGCGATCGGTTATTCCGAACCGAGCGCCGGCACCGATCTGGCTAGTCTGCGCACTACCGCGGTACGCGATGGTGATCACTATGTGGTGAACGGCCAAAAAATGTGGACCAGCCTGATTCAGTACGCCGACTACATCTGGCTGGCGGTACGCACCAACACCGAAGCCAGCAAGCACCGCGGCATTTCGGTGTTGATCGTCCCGACCACCGCAGACGGCTTCTCCTGGACCCCGGTGCACACCATGGCCGGCCCCGATACCAGCGCTACCTACTACTCCGATGTGCGGGTACCGGTGACCAATCTGGTCGGGGAGGAAAACAGCGGCTGGAAGTTGGTCACCAATCAGCTCAATCACGAACGGGTAGCATTAGTCTCTTCTTCACCAATAATTCTGGCGCTCAACGAAGTTCGACAGTGGGCTCAGAACACCCGAAGTTCTCACGGGACTCGGCTCATTGATTCACAATGGGTGCAGCTCAACCTGGCTCGGGTACACGCCAAGGTGGAGGCGCTCAAGCTGATCAACTGGGAGCTGGCTTGCACCCAAAGCCGCGCTCCCTCACCGGCGGACGCTTCAGCGGCTAAGGTGTTCGGCACCGAGCTGGCCACCGAGGCCTACCGGCTGCTGATGGAAGTCTTAGGGACCGCGGCCACGCTGCGGCAGGGCTCGCCCGGTGCCGTACTGCGCGGCCGGCTGGAGCGGATGCACCGGGCTTGTTTGATCCTGACCTTTGGTGGCGGCACCAATGAAGTGCAGCGCGACATTATCGGCATGGCCGCACTCGGGCTGCCCCGGGCAAACCGTTAAGCCCTGCTCCAGAAAGGCACCCCTGATGGATTTTTCCCCTACCGAAGCCGCCCTTGACCTGGTCGATCTGACCACGACGATCGTCGACGCCATCTGCACGCCAGAACACCAGCGCGCCCTGGATCGACTCCCACACCGGTTTGACCGAGAACTGTGGGGCAAGCTCATCGACGCCGACATAGTGTCCACTGCCGCAGCAGAATCGTTGGGCGGCGGCGGTTTTGGCTTGCTAGAGCAGATCGCCGTGCTGGTGGCGCTGGGGCGTCAACTGGCCGCCGTGCCGTATCTGGAGTCAGTGGTCTTAGCCGCCGGGGCGCTGGCCCGTTTCGGTTCGACGGAGCTGCAGCGGCAGTGGGGGGTGCCGGCGGTGAGCGGGGAAAAAGTGCTGGCTGTCGCCCTCGGCGACGAGCCGGTGCAGGCCGCCCGGTGCGACGGCGGTTTTCGGCTCACCGGTTCGCGTAGCTGCGTCAGCTACGGCCCAGTGGCCGACGGGTTTTTAGTACCCGCTGAAACCGATTCAGGCACCGCGGTTTTCTTGGTTTCCGCCGATGATTCGGGGGTTGTTGTGCACACCTTGCAGACCACCGGCTTGGGCAGTGTTGGGCAGCTGCGATTGGAAGGTGCGTCGGTGGCCGCGGATCGGATTGTCGGCGACGATGCGACTGTCGAGTGGCTTTCTTTGCGAAATAGCTTGGCAAGCAGTGCTTTTCAGCTTGGCGTGCTGGATCGCGGGCTAGCTTTGACCGCCAAGTACGCCCGCACCCGCGAGCAGTTTGACCGCCCGATCGGTAGCTTTCAGGCGGTGTCGCAGCGGCTGGCGGACGGTTATATCGACGTCAAGGGTCTGCGACTCACCGTAACCCAGGCGGCTTGGCGGCTTGCAGAGCAGTTACCGGCGACTACCGAGGTGGCCACCGCCGCGTTCTGGGCCGCCGAAGCAGGCCATCGGTTGGCGCACAGCATCGTGCATATACATGGCGGGGTCGGTATTGACATTGAGCACCCTGTGCACCGTTATTTCTTGGCCGCCAAGCAGATTGAGTTCAGCCTCGGTGGCGCTACCCGACAGCTGCTGGAGATCGGGCGTGAGCTTGTCCAATCCCCTGCCTAGCTCTTGCACCGTCGCGCAGCTGCTGACCCCACTCGTTGACGTTGATGATCAGGGTATCTACTTCGAGGACTCGTTTATCAGCTGGCGCAACCATATTCGGTACAGCGCCGCTCTTGCCGCAGCGCTGCGCGCCCGTCTGGACCCGGATCGGCCGCCACATGTGGGGGTGCTGCTGGAGAACACGCCCGCCTTCTCGGCTATGCTGGTCGCAGCCGGGGTCTACGGCATTGTTCCGGTTGGCCTTAATCCCGTGCGTCGGGGCGACGCGTTGGCCCGTGACATCAGCACGGCCGATTGCCAACTGGTGCTGACCGACTCGGTGTCGGCAGCCGCATTAGGTGAGTTGGACCAGGTTAACGTCGACTCCCCGGAGTGGGCCGCCGAACTTGAAACGCACCGAGATGCCTTGGATAGCTTAGAGTTTGCCGACGCCAAACCCGATGACCTGTTCATGCTGATTTTCACCTCGGGCACTAGCGGTGACCCGAAGGCGGTCACCTGCCATCATGGCAAAGTAGCGATCGCCGGCATGACGATAGCCCAGCGGTTCGGCCTGGGACCCCAAGACGTCTGCTACGTGGCGATGCCGTTGTTTCATTCCAATGCCGTGCTGGTCGGCTGGGCCGTGGCCGCCGCCTGCCGCGGCTCCCTGGTACTGCGCCGCAAGTTCTCTGCCTCCCAATTCATCACCGATGTCCGCCGCTACGGCGCTACCTACGCCAACTATGTGGGCCGACCGTTGTCCTATGTGCTGGCCACCCCGGAACGTCCCGATGACGCCAACAATCCACTGCGGGTGGTGTATGGCAACGAAGGCGCCCCCGGCGATATTGAGCGTTTCGCGCACCGGTTCGGCTGCCTGGCCGTCGACGGGTTCGGCTCGACCGAAGGTGGGGTAGCAATCAGCCGCACCCCGGATACCCCCTCGACCGCGCTCGGCCCCCTTCCTGCTGGCCTTGACATTGTCGATCTCCAGACCGGTGTGTCATGCCCGCCCGGGGTAATCGGTGAACTGGTCAACACCACCGGCCCCGGCCTTTTCGCGGGGTATTACCGCAATCCCGAAGCCGACGCCCAACGCATGGCTGGGGGGATCTACCACAGTGGCGATCTGGCCTACCGCGACTCTGCCGGCTACGTCTATTTCGCTGGTCGGCATGGCGATTGGCTGCGGGTCGACGGCGAAAACCTGGGTAGCGCACCCATCGAACGGATTGTGCTGCGCCATCCCGAGATCATCGAGGTCGCGGTGTACCCGGTTCCGGATCCGACCGTCGGCGACCAGATCATGGCGGCATTGGTCTTGGCACCGGGAGCGGTATTCGACGTTGATCAGTTCCAGGCGTTCTTGGCCGAACAACCTGATCTCGGCCCCAAGCAGTGGCCGGCATTCGTGCGGATCAGCACCACCTTGCCGCGGACGGCAACCTTCAAAGTTCTCAAACGGCAGCTGTCTGCCGAAGGGCGGCAGTGCGGCGATCCGGTGTGGTCAGTTCGGCGGTAACCACGACCGCAGGCGTCGCAACCCTTCCTCAATGTCAGTGGTCGGCCCGGCGAATGACAGCCGAACAAACGAACCGCCGCGCCGGGGATCGAAATCGATACCCGGCGCGATTGCCACCCCGGTCTCGGCCAGCAGCTGGGAGCAGAACGCCATCGAGTCGTCAGTGAACTGCGATACGTCGGCGTAGACGTAAAAGGCGCCGTCGGTAGGCGCCAGCCGGTCGATGCCTAAGCCCCGCAAACCGTCCAGCAGCAAGCCACGGTTGACCGCATAGTGTTGCCGGTGGCTGTCGGCCTCGGCGACCGCCTCCGGCGTGAATGCCGCGACAGCGGCGTATTGCGACAAGACCGGCGGGCAGATGGTGAAGTTACCGGTTAGACAGTCCACTGCGCGCAGCAGCTCCGGCGGTACCAGCAGCCAACCTAATCGCCAGCCGGTCATTGCGTAATATTTCGAAAAGCTATTCACCACAATACTTTTGCGTGATGCCTGCCAGGAGCAGGAGGTGCGCTGCGGGCCGTCGTAGACCAGGCCGTGATACACCTCGTCGCTGATCAATCGGACCCCGCTGGCCTCACACCACGACGCTATCGCCGTCAGTTCGGTGGGCGCGATGACCGTACCAGTCGG
>JAIENC010000074.1 GCA_019751635.1 Mycobacteriaceae bacterium | reverse complement strand
TATTTAACAGTTAAATGAATTAAGGTTATTGGGTGGAGCGGCTCGCATAGCGAGTCCGTAGCGACGTGACCCACCCAACCGACGTGGTTGTGTGCAACACGAGAGGGGGCGGACAGGTGTGTTCTAGCTATTCGCGGCAATCACTGGCCAGGGATGCTCAAGTGCTGTCAACTGGTCATAGAACTGCGTTGTCGTTGGCTCCCCCGGTTGAGTCGGTGGTCGGTAGTACCACTGCAGTCGGCGATCCGGCTTGGCCGGTCGCGGTTCGGCAGGCCGCGCTGGCCGCCGTAGCGGACTTCGTTACGGCCCGCCGGGCTGCCGACTTCGACGGGGTGGGTTTGGAAGCTGCCGGTGACATTCTGCTCGAATTTGTCTCCAGCGGTAAATGTCTGCGATCGACCTTTATGTACGTGGGATGGCTGTGTGGCGCCGAGCCGGACTCCGCGGCCCTGTCGGCCGCGGCTAGCTTGGAGTTGCTGCACGCTTTTGCGCTGTTGCAAGACGACGTGATGGACCAATCCCAGGAGCGGCGAGGCCGCTTGGCGGTTCATGTCCAGCTGGCTCAGTGGTATCAGAGCCGCGGATTATCTGGCCCCGCAGAGCGTTTCGGTGAATCGGCGGCCATCCTGTTAAGCGATCTATGCCTGGTCTGGGCTGAACAGATGCTACGAGAGAGCGGTGTCGAGGCACGTCGTTTACACGCGATCTGGCCCCGCTATGACGCAATGCGTACTGAGCTGGCAATAGGCCAGTTTGCAGACTTGACCAATGACGTCCGTGACATGCCGTCGCTGCAGACAGTCTTGGACGTTGCCCGCCGCAAATCGGGCAACTACACCGTGCGGCGGCCGTTGGAGATCGGTGCGGCAATGGCCGACTGTGACGATCGAACGTTGACTCAGCTTGGCTGCTACGGTGGCGATCTGGGGGAAGCCTTTCAGCTTCGCGACGACATATTGGGGGTGTTTGGATCCCCAGCAATCACCGGAAAGCCCAATGGCGGAGATCTGATTGAACGCAAAGCGACCAGTGTGGTCGTGGCTGCCTATGAGATGGCTGATGCGACGACGCGTCATCAACTCGATGAGTTGATCCACGGCGATGGCCTCGACGAAACTGCACTTCATCGCTTTCGCTCTCTGATCTTGGTAACTGGCGCCGACCAACGGATCGAGGAAATGATTAGCGAACGGGTATGCAGAGTTCGAAATATATTGCACGACATGGAAATCGACGAATCTGCTCGCGGGGCGCTGGGCAATCTGGCGGACGCGTGTGTAGCGCGCTCGGCGTGATAATCCAGACATTCAGGAGTCAATGATGCGGACCATCTCAGGACCCACCGATCACGTGGTGGTAATCGGCGCGGGACTAGCTGGATTGTCGACAGCATTGCACCTGGCCGGGCGTGGTCGCAGGGTGACGGTGGTTGAGCGAGAACCGTGGCCAGGCGGCCGGGCGGGACGACTCGACATTGCTGGCTATCGAATTGACACCGGCCCCACGGTGATCACCATGCCGGACATCATCGACGAGCTTTTCGCCGCCGTCGGCGAAACACGATCCAGTCGCTTGGAGTTGCTTGAGGTAGACCCGGCCTACCACGCGGCATTTGCCGACGGGAGCTCTATCGATGTGCACTGCGACGCAAATCGGATGGTTTCTGCCATCGAGGCTTTCGCTGGTCGGCGGCAGGCTGACGGTTATCTGCGGCTACGCGATTGGTTAACCCGCCTATACCGCATTGAATTTGACGGTTTCATCGCCTCGAACTTTGATTCACCGCTGTCCCTGCTGACTCCGCACTTGGCCCGGTTGACCGCTATCGGGGGGTTCCGAAATTGGGATGTGATGGTCAAGCGTTATCTCACGGACCCGAGATTACGTCGAATTTTCACTTTTCAATCGCTGTACGCCGGTGTCGCACCGCAGGACGCTTTGGCGGCATACGCGGTCATCGCATACATGGATACTGTCTCGGGCGTTTTCTTCCCCCGCGGCGGCGTCAGGGCGTTACCAGACGCGCTGGCCGCCGCGGCCGAATGTGCCGGCGTGCAGTTCCGCTACGGATGTAGCGTTACCGAGCTTCGGCGTAATGGCAGCCGCATTACCGCCGTGCACACCGACCAGGGGCAGGCCATCGCCTGTGATGCGGTTGTGTTGACCACCGAATTACCCACCACGTATCAATTATTGGGCCGCACGCCCAGGCGCATTCGCCGGTTACGTGCGTCGCCGTCGGCCGTCGTGGTGCATGCGGGCTGCTCCAGCACCATGTTGGCTGAGCGGCGACTGGGACATCACACGATTCTTTTCGGTGCGGCATGGGAGCGGACCTTCACCGACATCATCAGAGATGGCCGTCTGATGAGTGACCCGTCCTTGTTGGTGACTCGGCCGACAGCCAGCGATCCGTCCCTCGCGCCTGATGCTCGCGATCTGCTGTATCTGCTTGCACCGGCACCGAACCTGGTGGGCAGTACGGTGGATTGGCCCCACGTCGGCAGGACCTATGCAGACTCGATTATCGACACCGTGGCCGATCGGTTGGTGCCGGACCTGCGTGACAGTGTCGAGGTGCTTGACGTGGTGACTCCCATCGATTGGGCCAGTCAGGGCATGGTCGCAGGCACGCCTTTTGCGTTAGCGCATACTTTCAGCCAGACCGGGCCTTTCCGGCCGGCAAACATTGTTCGCGGCGTCGATAACGCGGTGCTTGCCGGGTCTTCGACCACACCCGGCGTCGGTGTTCCGACCACGCTGATCTCGGGGCGACTGGCTGCTGATCGCATCACCGGCAGCGTCAGCCAATCCGCACGCCACTTCGACATGAAAGCGCAGTTGCCATGATCCGCAGCGAATTAGCCGCCACTGGAATCGACGATCCCCGGCTGCGCGAGGCCTATCGCCGCTGCCGTCAACTCAATGCGGCCCACGGCCGCACATTCTTTCTCGCTACCCGTCTGCTGGCGCCGGACCAGCGGCCGCCAGTGCATGCACTCTATGGCTTCGCCCGGTATGCCGACGACATCTTAGATTCGTTTAATCCCAACCTGGACAAGGACATACGTGCCAGTCAGTTGCAGGAGCTCGCCGACCAGTTTTTTGCCGGTAGTGATCACTACGACAACCCGGTTCTGGCCGCGGTCTCTGATACCGCGCGCCGCTACAACATCGCTGCGGAGTTGTTCAAAGATTTCCTGGCGTCCATGCGGATGGACCTGACAATCACCGATTATCCCAATCGCGAAGCGCTCAACGACTATATGCGGGGTTCCGCGGAAGCGATTGGGCTGCAGGTTCTTCCGATCTTAGGCACGGTAGTGCCAGCCGAAACGGCCGCGCCGCATGCCGCGGCCCTAGGACGAGCTTTTCAGCTCACCAACTTTATCCGTGACGTCGACGAGGATTTGGCGAGGAACCGGGTCTACCTTCCTGCCGACGAGCTCGCCGCCAGCGGTGTGGATCGCGATCTGCTGATGTGGTGTCATCACAACCGACGTATCGATGCTCGGGTGCGCAACGCACTGGCGGCTCAACATGAAATCACCAGAAAGACTTACCGATTCGCTGCTGACGGAGTAGCGATGCTAGCACCGCGTTCACGTCCTTGTGTGGCAACGGCCCTGAAGCTGTATTCGGAGATCTTGGATTGCGTTGAGGACAACGATTTCGAGGTTTTCGGGTACCGCGCGACCGTAGGTCAAGCGCGGCGGATCCGGGTGGCCGGCGCCGGTTTGATCCAGGCATGGTGGGCCCGCAGTAGCGTTTCCGAAATAGTTGAGCGATCAAACCCTGGTGCTGCATGAGCGATCGGTGGCAATACCTCATGGTCTTGGGTGCGTGTCTGGTGATTACCGCGCCGCTGGAAGTATTCGGCAACGGGGTTTACCGCCAACCGCGACGACTAGTGAAAGCCATCTTGCCTGTTTCCGCGGTATTCCTGAGCTGGGACGAGGTGGCCGTTGCTACCGGCGTTTGGACCTACGATGCGCGCTACATCAGCGGCTTGAACATCCCGTTTCGGGTGCCGATTGAAGAAGTGCTGTTTTTTGTGGTGATTCCCATCTGTGCGCTACTGACCTACAACGCGGTGCGCGTTATCCTCGATCGGCTCAAGATCCAATGACGGGGCTGGGCTACACACTGCCAGCTGTCCTGGCGGTGGCTGGAGTCTTCGCCCTGGAAATCTTGGTGTTGCGGACCGGATTGTTTCGCCGTCTGAGCTATTGGTTATCGATGGTGATTGTGCTGGGTTTCCAAGTGCCGGTGGACGGTTGGTTGACCAAGCTCAGCTCGCCAATCGTCATGTACAACGAACATCAGTCCACGGGCTTGCGATTCCCGTTTGATATCCCGATTGAGGACTTCTTGTTCGGGTTTGCCATGGTGACTGCTGTCCTGCTGGTGTGGGAGTGCCAGCGTGTGCGTCGCTGAGGTCGGCCCGCGACTAACCGGAAGATCTCGAGACCAACTGTTAGTCGTCGATTACCGCGGAGGACGGTCACATGTTGTTAGGAATGGCTCGCATTTCTCTGATCGCGCCGCGACGGGTCATCGCAGCCGCAATCCTGGTCATGGTCGGTGCTGCACTCTTCGGCATTCCCGCCGCTAGCAGTCTGGCCCCTGGCGGATTCGTGGACCCCACCTCTGAATCAGCCCGTGCCGCAGCAGTGCTCGCGGAGAAGTTCCATCGCGGGGATATGGAATTAGTGTTGCTGGTGAGTTCGCCGAGTGGGATGCGCGATGGCCTGGCCCGGACTATCGGTACCGACATTGCTCGACAGCTTGCCGAATCGCCGTATGTGGCACAGGTGAGCACCCCATGGGAGGGCGCACAACCCGCTCCAGGGATGGTCAGCAATGACGGGAAATCAGGAATAATTCTCGCCGCGCTCAAGGGCGATGAGAGCAGCGCTCCCAAACATGCCGAAGCCCTTGCTGCCCGGTTTGCGCACAACCGCGACGGAGTCACGGTGCTTGCCGGCGGTGCGGCGATGGTGTACGCGCAGGTGAATCAACAGACTGAAAAAGATTTGTTGCGTATGGAATTCATCGCTATACCGGTGAGTTTTGTTGCGCTGATATGGGTCTTCGGTGGACTGTTGGCAGCGGCGTTGCCGGTGGCAGTGGGTGGTTTTGCGATCGTGGGTTCGCTTGCCGTGCTGCGTGGTATTGCCTTGATGACCAACGTATCGATCTTTGCGCTGAACGTGACTGTCGCGTTGGGCATGGCCTTGGCTATCGACTACACATTGCTGATTATCAGTCGGTACCGCGACGAACTGGCCGAAGGATGGGGCCATGATGAAGCCTTGCTGCGTACCATGACGACGGCGGGTCGCACCGTGCTGTTTTCTGCGATGACGGTAGCCCTGTCTTTGGTGGCAATGGTGTTTTTTCCGATGTATTTTTTGAAGTCTTTCGCTTATGCCGGAATTGCAGTCGTGGTGTTTTCGGCCCTCGCTGCGGTGGTGGTCGCGCCTACCGTGATTGTGTTGCTGGGCGACCGCCACGACGCGCTCAATGTCTGGCAGTTGGGCCGGCGGCTACTTGGTCGTCCTGAGCCGCCGCGTCCGCCCATCGAACAGACTTTTTGGTATCGGACGGCAAAGTTGGTCATGCGTCGGGCGATTCCGTTGGGGCTGTGCGTTATTGCGTTGTTAATTACGTTGGGGCTACCGTTTCTCGGTATCAAATGGGGCTATCCGGATGATCGGGTGTTGCCGTCATCCGCGTCGGCCAGAATGGTCAGTGACCGCATCCGTAGCGATTTCACCACCAGCTCTGCAACCGCAGTCACCATTGTCATCCCTGACACCTCTAGCCTCACCCAGCCCGATCTCGATAGATACGCCGCGCAGCTTTCCCAGGTACCCGAGGTTTCGCTGGTTTCGGCGCCGACGGGCACTTTTGTCTCCGGACAGCTCAAAGGGCCGCCGTCGGCGCCGACCGGAATGTCTTCAGGAAGCGCTTACCTCACCGTGCAGAGTACGGCGCCGCTGTATACCCCAGCATCTGATAGACAGTTAGCTCGCCTGCACGCAATCACGTTGCCTAACGGCCACTTGGTGAGCATGACTGGTATCGCTCAGATGAATCGGGATTGCGTTAACGGCATCACGTCACGTTTGCCGTTGGTGTTCGGTTTCATCGCGGTGGTGACGTTGTTGCTGCTTTTTCTGCTCACCGGCAGTGTGGTGCTGCCGATCAAAGCGGTGCTGCTCAACATGCTTTCGCTCACCGCGGCTTTCGGTGCGCTGGTATGGATCTTTCAGGACGGTCACTGGGGTGCGCTGGGTACCACGCCAACCGGGACACTGGTGGCAAACATCCCGGTGCTGATGTTTTGTATCGCGTTCGGATTGTCGATGGACTATGAAGTTTTCCTGCTGTCCCGTATCCGGGAGTACTGGCTTGATTCACCGCAGCGCAATATCGACAACGACGAAAGCATAGCGCTGGGACTTGCCCATACTGGCCGAGTAATTACCGCCGCTGCCCTACTGATGTCGATATCTTTTGCCGGGCTCATCTCCGCCGAAGTGTCGTTCATGCGCATGTTCGGACTAGGACTGACCATTGCCGTGCTAGTCGACGCTACCTTGGTGCGGGTACTACTCGTGCCCGCTTTCATGCATGTATTCGGCAGGCTGAACTGGTGGGCGCCTAAACCGCTGGCATGGTTACGTCACGCAGGGCATTGAGATCTTTTGCGCCGCAGCAATGTAGGCAGATGCGAAGCTCCTCAATGAATTGACTTAACCAATCCTCAACGGCAGCAGCAGATTCGATAGCCGGGGCCAGCAACGGACGAGCCATAGCTACCACGTCGGCGCCCAAGGCAAGTGCCTTGGCGGCGTCCATTCCAGTGCGGATTCCCCCTGAGCCGACCAAGGGGATGGCCGGCAACACTTGGCGTACCTCGACAATCGCCTGGGCGGTAGGAATGCCCCAGTCGGCCAGCTCCGGATAGCGCAGCTCACCGTATCGAACCAACTGCTCAACTCTGGACCATGATGTGCCGCCGGCGCCGGCGACGTCGATACCCGCCACCGGCAGCCCGCCGGGCAACGCGCATAAATGCGTGATCACCGTAGCGCCGATGCCGTGGCCAACTTCCTTGAGTAGCAACGGATATTCCAACGCTTCGGCGGTGTCGCTGAGCCGGCGTAGCGATCCGGAAAAATCAGTGTCGCCGTTATCTTGCATTGCCTCTTGCAACGGATTCGCGTGCACAGCAAGGGCGTTAGCCCCAACTCGGTCGAGTGCTCTGGTTATGTCGGTAGCCGCCGCTGTAGTTAGCTGGGCCAAGCCGATATTGCCTATCAGCAGTACGTCTGAGGCGACGTCGCGTACGGCGAAGGTGGCTGCAGCGCTTTCACCCCGGGCGCTGTTGAGCATGATTCGCTGCGATCCGAGCATCATCCCAAGGCCAAGACTTTGCGCAGCGGTGGCCAGATTGCGGTTGATAGTTGCCGACAACTCGGCTCCGCCAGTCATTGCGCCGATCAGAATCGGTGCACGTAAGCGCGCACCGAAAAACTCCACCGATAAATCGATGTTGGTCAGACTGGTCTGAGTCAGCGCGTTGAACGGCAATCGGTACCGTTCCAGCCCGGTCGTCACTGCGGCGTAATTAACGTCGCCGTAGAGGCAGACATCGATGTGGCGTCGCTTGCGTTGCCCCAACACGGCAGGATCGCTACTCATCGATTAATTCTCGCAACGATTAGCTTGTTGAACTTGGCTGGGTGGCCGAGTCTAGTTTTCATGGGCATGGACGCAGCGTTGTCGGGCGGATTGTTTCGGCGTGGCGAGTGCCGCTACGAGGCAGCTCGCGCTGACGCGATCTGGCATGCCGGGACGCCGGCTCGCTTTCCCAAGGCGATATACCGTGTCACATCCGTGGACGATGTCATCGCGGCATTGAGTCTTGCCCGCCGGGAAGGGTTGCAGGTATCGGTGCGTTCAGGCGGGCATAGCTGGGCAGGCTCGCATCTGCGTGACGGTGTCTTGCTTATCGATGTTTCGGCATTGCGTGACTTCACGGTCGACGAGCAGGCAATGACGGCATCTGCTCAGCCAGGTCTGCGGGGCGCGGAATTAGGGGCCGCGCTGGGTGAGCGGGGTCTGTTCTTTCCGGTCGGGCACTGTCAGTCGGTGTGCCTGGGAGGCTACCTCTTGCAGGGCGGATTTCCTTGGCGGGGGCGTGAATTCGGGCCGTCATGCATGAGTGTTACGGGTATCGATGTGGTGACTGCTGATGGCAAACACCTTTTTGCTGACGATACTCACCACTCGGACTTATTCTGGGCGGCCCGTGGTTCCGGCCCAGGATTTTTCGCAGTGGTGACGCGCTTTTACCTCACGCTGCGGCCACTGCAGAAGATCACCCGCAACAGCGCCTACGTCTACCCGCCTGAGGTTTGGGAAGAATACTTCCGGTGGTCGCGTTCGATAGAGCGGACCTTGTCCCCACGGGTCGAATTGTGGAACATGCTCTACCGCGATGATGCGTTCAGCACCGCGGGGCCGGTGATCTCGGTTAGTGCGTCGGCATTCACCGAGACAGAGGAAGAAGCCCAGGACCTTCTGCATGTCTTTGAAGAATGTCCGGTTCGTGGTGCGGCGCTTGTTGCTCACGTTTGTCAACCGACTACGGTAGGCGAACTGACTCGTCTTGGCAGCGAACTGCATTACCCACCGGATAAGCGTTATATCGCCGATAATATGTGGACTCGCGCCAGCTTCGATGACTTGCGGCCAAACGTGAAAACCATTGTGGACGATTTTCCGCCGGCGCCCTCGCATCTGGTGTGGTTCCCATGGACCATGACACCGCCGCGTCCGCCGATGGCATATTCGGTCGAGGACGAGTTGTACATTGCGGTCTACGCGGCCTGGGACCGCGCCGACCAGGACGAGAAATATCGCCGATGGGTGACCGACCGGATGCAGGCGATGGAGTCGCTGGCTACCGGCATCCAGTTGGCCGACAAGAACCTGATCAATCGGCCACATCGTTTTGTCACCGACGAAAATCTGCATCGGCTTGACCAGATCAAGACCAGCTATGACCCCGATGAACTCTTCGTCTCCTGGTTAGGCCGACCCCATACCGCGGCGAGCTGAACTGCGATGACATCAACTTCTGATGCGATCCCGCCCGGCCGCCGACCCCGGCCAACTCTTCCTCCAGAAGGTCAAGCTGACTACCTCGATGAGTATCTCTTCGAGGTGCAGACCTATCCACTCGGCGATGACGTGCTCGTCGAGGATGTGCGTATCCCGATGCGTGACGGAATTGCCCTCGGCGCCACGGTGTACCGTCCGTCCTGCGGGACGGCCGTTCCCGCGATCACCACCGCAACCCCATACGGCAAGGACCGCTTCGACCAAACCAACAACTTCCGTGAAGCCCCAGCCGGATCGGTGCCCGGCGGCGGCGGATCCTATGTTGGACAGCTCCGTTTCAGTGATCAGACCCCATTTGAGGCGCCCGACCCGGGATTCTAGGTGCCCAACGGCTACTCGGTGGTTATCGTCGATCTTCCTGGCTGGGGCAAATCGCAGTCCAACCCGATGGCCACCCCCGGCCCGGAAGCGCGCTGGCACCACATTATGGCTTGGATTGCTGAACAGCCTTGGTGCACTGGAAATATCGGCATGAGCGGGGTATCGGCCCTGTGTGCTACCCAGTGGATCGCCGCCAAAGATCCGGCACCACCACAGTTAAAGGCGATCATCGCGTGGGAAGGGATCAACGAATCCGGGCCGGGTGGGGGTTACGGCGGAATACCGGAGACGGCATTCTCCGAGTGGATGGAAAATGTTTGGTTAGGCCCCAACGTCAACCCCGACAGCGAAGGCCCGGAGCCCTATAGCAAAGATTGGACGTTTGATTCCACCAAGATCAATGTCCCTGCGCTGGTCTGTGCCAGCTTCTCCGATCAGGAACTGCACACCTGGGACAGCTTTGACGCCTTCACCAAGATTCGCAGTGAGCACAAGTGGCTTTACAGTCACCGTCGCCAGAAATGGGGTGCCTATTACGGTCAGACCGAAACAGAATTGCAGAAAAAATTTCTCGACCGATTCCTCAAAGGCCGGGTGGACGCAATGGACGGCGTGGCGCCCGTCCAGTTGGAAATCAACGAAAATCGCTTCCCCACAAAGTAATTCACGCCACATCCTGGCCGATAGAGCGCACTCGCTATATCGAGTTCTACCTCGACGCTGGCACTGCGATGTTGACCAGGGCCGCATCGCCGGACATGCAATCCGTGGTCTTCTCCCCCGCCGACACCGTCGATCTGGCGAACCGGGCGGTCTTCGATTACGCCTTCACGCACGACACAGACGTCGTTGGGAACATGGCGCTAACGGTTTTTCTTGACGTCGAAGACGCCGATGCTGTCGATCTTTTCGTGGGCGTCGAAAAGCTCGATTGTCACGGAAACGAGGTGTATTTCTTCAGTGCGTCGGGGGGCAATGCCAACGGTCCCGTTTCTCGCGGTTGGCTTCGAATGCTACGTTCTGGCGAAATCACCGAAGCAAATATCGCCATCATGCCGTCCGGAACCACATTCCGTAACGGTGAGCGGCTGCGTCTTGTTATCCAATATTATTCTTTGCCGGGGCAATTCGAAGGCGGCGAGACCCGACGATGGGACACTCTCGGACATGGCCGCGCTCGCCTCTATACCGGCGGGTGCTACCCGTCACGATTGTTGATTCCCACCCTGTACTGATCGGGGCGTCGAAGTCGTCGAGGCCGTCCTGCTTGGGGCGGCGCGAAGCGCGGTCTCGACGGCACTCTTTTTTCCGGTCAGGTCAACCTCGGCGGTTTCGAGTGCGGTGTGTCCGGTTATCACCGCAAGCAGGGACGGCATCCGTGCCGTAACTGTCGCGTCTGGCGTGCCGGAGCGGCCGGCAATCACCTGGCGTGTACCCGCGTGAGTTCTGATCGTTAACCAACTGCCGTCAGCATTGATATGGACGGTGTAGGCCGTGATCGGAGTGATTGGTGTTCCGTCGAGCAGGGCGCGGACCGCCAAAATGGACCACGTGGGGTCGACACGGTCGGGTCCGGGTCCAGTCGTCATCCAACGCGCTCCCCAGCGGATCAATTCGAATGCTGTCGCTTCCAGGGCTAGGCCGGCCTCCGTGAGCTGGAAGATCACTGACTTAGACCTCATGGGTGCTGTGTTGCGTAGTACCAGGCCATCGTGTATCAGCGCGCGAAGGCGCCTGACCAACAGGTTGGGGCTCAGCCCGGGCAGTGCTTGTTGCAACTCTCGGAAGGATCTCGGCGCAATGAGCAATTCGCGAATGATGAGTAACGTCCACCGATCGCCGACATGGTCTAGCGCTCGCGCTAGTGCGCAGAACTGACCGTAGTTCTTGCGGGCTTCCATAACGATATTTTACTATTAATTCCATATCAGAATGGAGTTAAGTGCATGTGGACAGACGAAGTGCTCGTATCGGACTCGGGACTTAGCTATCGCCGCATGGGCAGCGGTCGGCCGCTAGTCTTGTTGCACGGAATACCCGGGAGCGCGGCGACCTGGGCGCAGGTCGTTGAACGGCTTCCGGCCGATATCGAGGTTATCGTTCCCGATCTGTTAGGTTTTGGGCGCAGCGCCCGCCCGCGTGGACTCTATGCTTTGCACGCCGTCGCTCAAGCGGACGCCCTGGCGGCTCTGCTTGACGAACTTCAGCTCACGCGTGCCGTTGTGGTCGGTCATGATTTTGGTGGTCCGATCAGCTTGATGCTCTACGCGGCGAGGCCCGATCTTGTTGCGGCTGTTGGGTTGTTTGCTACGAATGCATTCACCGACACTCCTATCCCCTTTCCGCTGTCCACTGTGACATGGCCGATAGTCGGTGCTCTAGCGCGACAGGCCCTGTTTAGCGGTCCCTCTCTCCGCATGATGCTGCGCCAAGGTGTGGGGTCAGGCGGGCCGCAACTCGACCCTTCGATCCATCTCGGCGATGCCGCCCAGCAGGCCTCGATCGCAACTATCTTTACTGAGAGCCTCGTTGATCTGGTGCAGCTCTATGAACCGGTCGAGGCGCAACTGCATGCGCTGCGTGTCCCGGCAATCGTCGGATGGGGCGACAAAGACATGTTTTTCTCTCTAGCGCAGGGCAAACGGACCGCCGACGCCGCCGGCGCTGAGTTTCGATGCTACCCAGAAGCTGGGCATTTCCTGCCCCAGGAGCGTCCAGTCGAACTTGCAGCCGATATCAGCGCGCTCATAGTGACAGCCGCATGAACTCCGCCGACCACTGATACCTACCCGGATCTTCAGTCGCTTTGTTTAACAGTACGTTCGAATCGATCGAGTACCCGATGGGTCGCTTGGGCTCCTGCCTCTTGCTGGTGATTCGCATATCGGCATCGTGCTCTTACTTCAAGAAAATAACAGCATTGTTCGCTATCCCGTCGGCAGTGTGGCTGCAACCTGGGCAACAATCTGCTGGTAGGTGTCTCTAACACTATCGAGGGATCTTCTGGTGTGTTTTGCTGCGTCATCTTGAACAATAAGCACCGCGATAGCCGCAGCGGTCACGGCAAGTGCCACGCCCGTACCGAACATAATCAACGCTGCTTCGTCTGCCGCCGCCGCCGGGGACGCCGTTGCTTTCTCTGTCTCGCACCGCGCCAACCAGATCACTGCAACCGCGATTGTTCCCGCAAGGAACGCGAGGATAGCCCCCAACGCCCAGCGCGCCTGCTCGACCTGATCGGCTTGAACCGTGACGGCGTCAGCCGTTTGCTGGTCAGCTGCAGCGAGTACGCTTAACCGGTGAGCCATTCCCGGTTTCGGATAGCGCGATCGCGATGATAATCGCTAATGTAACAAGCATTGCTACCACCGCGCCAGCGCAAATCCGATTGTCCCGTGCTTGGACGAGGCGTTGGACCTCTCGATCGATAGCTGCTCGATCATTCTGGGCGGCGATCAGTTGAGCATTTCGCTCAGTGGCTAGCGCTTCTCGATGGGCGAGTTCAGCCTCGTAGCTATTGATTTCGCTTTGCAGGCGCTCTTCCTCGGCATACCATTCTTCCAGCTCTTGATTAAGTCTCTGATATTTATTTTCTGTATCCGTAATCGATTTTTGAATCGTTGCTTTTGTCCGCGAGAAGTCTGCATCGGTTCGTGCATAAACGTGCAGCGCTCGGAGTTGTTTTAGTAACTCTTCTTTCGTTGTGCCTGACCGTGATTCAACATACGTCCGTGATGTGAACATATCCGGCTCTTCGTGAACGAGAGTGCACGCGTGGGCGGGGGTTAGCTGTTTAGCGCCGTGTCGTTTCGGTGAGGTGGGGC
>JAIENC010000248.1 GCA_019751635.1 Mycobacteriaceae bacterium | reverse complement strand
CACCCACCCGCGAGAAAGAAGCAGCAGGTCAGAAAGCTACACACCGTCAGAATCGCCGAGGATGTCCAAACTCAGGTTAACGGACCAGGTAAGGACTGGTCACCCACAGCGGAGGATGGTGAACCATTGCTGGCGGTGTTCGCCGACTCACTGCCGGAGTTGCGGCAGTGGGTAACCGCAGGCTGCCCCGCTGAACTGCTTGGCCTGCGGTTGGCTGCCCCGGGTGTCTCGACACGGTTTGGTGTGCCCATCGGTGACGCCGCGGTGCGCGGGGAGATCGCGACCTTGCTCAGGGCTAGCGAGTGTCCGGCTATCGGGGTGTCGCTTCATTTCAGCAGTCAAAAGCTTGGCTGGCGTCGGTGGCGGCGTGCTGTCGATGACGTAGTAGCTGCGGCTAGCGCGATCGAACAGCTGGCGGGTCGGCCGATCACTGTGGTGGACCTCGGCGGTGGCTGGTTTCCCGACGATTGGTACACCGTATTGCTGCCCGGTCTGCCCGAACTGGAAGCGGCTATTGGTGCGGCACTGCCGCAGGTGCGCCGGATTTATCTGGAGCCGGGCAGGGCGCTGATGCAGCCGACGTTCGCGCTGGTATGCCGGGTACTGGAGATACGTCGAGGTGACTCGGCAGATGAGTTGATTGTCGACGGCTCTTTTGCCGAACTTCATGCCGCACAGGCCTATCCACGTCACATCGCTTGGCGATCCGAAGCTGCACAGGATTGGGCGGTGCTTGAATCCGGTGGCGCCCGCATTCTTGGCCGGCTCTGCATCGAGACAGACATACTGGCGGCAGGAATCACTCTGCCCCCGCGGCTGGCTGTCGGTGATCTCATCGCGTTTAGTGAGGCTGGCGCCTACGACATGAGCATGGCGTACTCGTTCGCTAAAGGTGTTGACCCGCTGGCGCTCGTCGACAACCTCCGGAATCGGAATATGCTTATTCAACAAGGGTTTTAGCGAATTCTAGGCCACTGAAGATTTTACGCAATCAATGAGAACAAAGCCTGGATGCTTGAGGAAATCGTCCCAAAATCCCGCTTCGTGGTGGTGCGTGGGGGAGAGTTCAGGAGTGTGCACCGCGAAATCGTGGAAACCCGCTTCAGTTAAGGCGGATTCGTAGGCGTCGATGGGGAGATAGTAATTCTCGATCGTCAGTGTTGTGTCTGGCAGCAGCAGTGTGAAAGTCACGGGTGCACCGTCGACGGGCTGCTCAGCAAGCGTGACGGTAAAGCCGTATTTGCGGTAGTCCGGTGGTGTCTGCATGGCGTATATCGCCGGATTGCCAATGACGGTGACGAAACGCCCGCCGGGCCGCAATCTGCTTGCGAGCCCGCGACACATCTGGGTGAGTTCGGCGCGGGTTCGGCAATACACCAGCAGCCAGGCAGCGATCACGAGGTCGAAAGCCGGTGCAATGGCTACGGTTCGGGCGTCTTCGACCCAGTACTGGATGCCGAGCGGTTGACCAGCTTCCTGTGCTCGAGCCAACTCGATCATCCGGTCGGAGATATCAATTCCGGATATTTCTGCCGCACCAGCATTGCGCACGATTCGGGTGTAATGGCCTTCCCCGCAGGCGACATCGAGTACATTTTTCCCGGCAGGGTCACCAATAAGCTTGAGCAATGAATACCGCTCGACGTGCTCCCGCCACGGCTGGGACTTGGCTTGGCGATACTGCTCGGCGATGTGGCCCTGGTTGTAATCGGTGACCATTGTTTCCCGGCCTTCCGGTCTAGTGGCGTGGGGGAATAGCGGCTCCGTTTTCGCGGACGGGTCGGCCGGGATCCTACCGGTCGCCTGGTCAGCTGAGCTGCTCTGGGACAATGGTCGGCGTGACCGCACTGCCCCCGCTTCTGGCACGTTTAGACCTCCGCGGCGAGGACTTGACGGCTGCTCGGTTGCGCGCGGTTTTACCCCGCGGTGATCTTGACTTGGATGCGGTGATGCCGACAGTGCGTCCGATTGTTGAGGCCGTTGCGGCACACGGAGCGCACGCGGCACTGGATTTTGGTGAATCGTTCGACGGCGTGCGCCCTCCCGCGGTGCGTGTTGCTCCGGCCGCCCTGGATGCCGCGTTGGCCGGGTTGGATCGTGACGTTCGAACTGCCTTGCAGGTGGCGATCGACCGAACTCGTGCGGTTCATGCCGACCAGCGCCGCGTCGATCACACCACCACGCTCGCTCCGGGCGCCACAGTCACTCAGCGGTGGGTTCCTGTCGAACGAGTGGGCTTGTATGTGCCTGGCGGAACTGCGGTGTATCCGTCCAGCGTGGTGATGAATGTGGTGCCAGCCCAGGCCGCTGGGGTCGGCTCACTGGTGGTGGCCAGCCCCCCGCAGCTCGGTTTTTCCGGGTTGCCGCACCCGACGATCCTGGCTGCGGCTCGGTTGCTGGGTGTCGACGAGGTGTGGGCGGTCGGCGGGGCTCAGGCGGTGGCGTTGCTTGCTTACGGCGGCACCGATACCGATGGTGCCGAGCTGGCGCCGGTTGACATGATCACCGGCCCGGGAAACATCTACGTGACCGCAGCCAAGCGGCTGTGTCGCTCGTTGGTGGGTATTGACGCTGAAGCTGGGCCCACCGAGATTGTCATCCTCGCCGATCACACCGCTGATCCGGCCCAGCTGGCCGCCGACCTGATCAGCCAGGCCGAGCACGATGAACTGGCTGCCAGCGTGCTCGTGACGCCCAACGTTGAGCTAGCCGACGCCACGCTGACCGAAGTGGCGACCCAGCTGCAGACCACGGTGCACGGCGAACGGGTGCGGACGGCGTTAGCCGGAAAGCAGTCGGCAACGGTCCTTGTTGATGATCTTGATGCCGGTATTCGGGTGGTCAACGCTTACGCCGCCGAACATCTGGAGATCCACACTGCGGACGCGGCTGGAGTCGCGGCTCGGATTCGCTCGGCTGGCGCGATTTTCGTCGGACCATGGTCGCCGGTCAGCTTAGGCGACTACTGCGCTGGCTCCAATCACGTGCTGCCTACTGCCGGCTGCGCTCGGCACTCCAGCGGTTTATCGGTGCAGACCTTCCTGCGTGGCATTCATGTCATCGAGTATTCCGAATCTGCACTCAAAGACGTTGCTGGCCATGTGATTACCCTTGCGCAAGCCGAAGATCTGCCGGCCCATGGCGAGGCTGTCCGGCGGAGGTTCGAGCGATGAATGCTCTCCCCACGCTTGACCAGCTGCCACTGCGTGATGATTTGCGCGGTAAGTCGCCTTACGGCGCACCGCAGTTAGCGGTTCCAGTGCAGTTAAACACCAACGAAAATCCACATCCACCGACTCCGGCGCTGGTGGATGATGTGGTTCGCTCGGTGCGAGAGGCGGCCGCTCACCTGCACCGCTATCCCGACCGTGACGCGCTCGCGCTGCGAGGTGATCTAGCCGCCTATCTCACCACTCGGACCGGAGTCCGGATTGCTACTGAAAATGTTTGGGCGGCAAACGGATCCAATGAAATACTGCAACAGTTGTTGCAGGCTTTCGGTGGACCCGGTCGCGTCGCGATCGGTTTTGTCCCGTCGTATTCCATGCACCCGATCATTGCCAATGGCACGCACACCGAATGGCTTGAGGCGACGCGCGCCGAGGATTTCAGTCTCGACATCGATGCTGCACTGACGGCAATCCGTGCTCGTCGGCCTGATGTGGTCTTTGTCACCAGCCCCAACAACCCGTCCGGCCAGAGTGTTCCGCTAGAAGATCTGCGGCGACTGTTGGATGCTGCGCCGGGGATCGTGATCCTTGATGAAGCTTATGGCGAATTTTCGCCACGCCCGAGTGCGGTACGGCTGATTGCGGAGTACCCGAGCAAGCTCATCGTCTCCCGCACCATGAGCAAGGCTTTCGCTTTTGCCGGAGGTCGGCTCGGGTATCTCGTTGCGGCGCCGGCGGTCATCGAGGCGATGCTGCTGGTCCGGCTGCCCTATCACCTGTCCTCGGTCACGCAGGCGGCAGCCCGGGCCGCACTCCGACACGCTGAGGACACTCTGGGCAGTGTGTCGGTGCTGATTGCTGAGCGGGAGCGGGTGGTAGCCGCGCTGAGCGAAATGGGTTTTCGAGTCATCAACAGTGATGCGAATTTCGTTCTATTCGGCCAGTTTGATGATGCACCGGCTATCTGGCAGCGCTACTTGGCTGCGGGCATTTTGATCCGTGATGTTGGTATTCCTGGATATTTGCGGGCCAGTACGGGATTAGCTGAAGAAAACGATGCCTTTTTGGCTGCCAGTGCGCACATTCGAGGAGCGTTATGAGTATCAATCGCCACGTGCGCGTGCAACGAAGCACGCGAGAAAGCGATATCGCTATCGACCTCGACCTTGACGGCACCGGCCAGGTTCATATCGACACGGGGGTACCGTTCTACGATCACATGCTGACCGCGTTGGGCACCCACGCCAGCTTTGACCTGACGGTGCAGGCAAAAGGCGATGTGCAGATCGAAGGTCATCACACCATCGAAGACACCGCGATCGTACTCGGTCAGGCGCTGGCCCAGGCTCTCGGTGACAAAACCGGGATCCGACGGTTTGGGGATGCATTCATCCCGATGGATGAGACGCTGGCGCAGGCCGTCGTCGACCTGTCCGGGCGGCCTTACTGCATGCACGTGGGTGAGCCGGACTATCTGCGGCACAGCACAATTGCCGGCAATGATGTGCCTTACCACACGGTCATTAATCGGCACGTTTTTGAAACCCTGGCGATGAACGCCCGGATCGCGTTGCATGTCCGCGTTCTCTATGGCCGCGACCCGCACCACATCACTGAGGCGCAATACAAAGCGGTAGCCCGGGCGCTGCGCCAGGCTGTGGAGTTTGACCCGCGAGCGCGCGGGGTGCCCTCCACCAAAGGTGCGCTGTGACAGCGCATTCCCGATCAAAAACAGTGGTCGTTCTTGACTACGGTTCTGGCAACTTACGTTCGGCCCAGCGTGCCCTGCAACGAGTCGGCGCGACAGTACAGGTCAGTTCCGATGCGCGCGCGGCGGCAGCTGCCGACGGGTTGGTGGTGCCCGGGGTGGGCGCCTTTGCGGCGTGTATGGCTGGCCTGCAAGCGGTCGGGGGCGATCGGGTGATCGCTGACCGGATCGCTGCCGGACGTCCGGTATTGGGCGTTTGTGTAGGCATGCAGATTTTGTTCGCCAGTGGTGTCGAATTTGGCGTGGCATCGCCGGGCTGCGGACAGTGGCCGGGTACGGTGACCCGACTCGATGCTCCGGTGGTTCCACACATGGGCTGGAATGTCGTGGCTGCGGCGGACGGCAGCACGCTGTTCAACGGTGTCGATGCCGATGCCCGGTTCTATTTCGTGCATTCCTATGCTGTCCAGCGTTGGGTAGGCGGGCCAGCTGCATTGCTGACCTGGAGCACACATCACGTTCCGTTTCTGGCCGCGGTCGAAGATGGTCCACTGGCCGCTACTCAGTTTCATCCGGAGAAGAGCGGGGACGCTGGCGCCGCTGTTCTGACTAATTGGGTTGAAGGGCTATAGGCGTGTTGTTAACTTTGTTGCCTGCCGTCGATGTGGTGGGTGGCCGGGCCGTCCGCCTGGTACAGGGCCGGGCCGGCAGTGAAACCGAGTACGGCTCGGCGCTCGAGGCAGCCCTGCGCTGGCAATCCGATGGTGCCGAATGGGTGCATCTGGTTGATCTGGACGCTGCATTCGGCCGCGGTTCCAACCGAGACCTGCTCGCCGACGTGGTAGGCAAGCTCGATGTGCAGGTCGAGCTCTCCGGTGGGATCCGCGACGATGATTCGCTGGCAGTTGCGTTGGCTACGGGCTGTGCGCGGGTCAACCTGGGCACAGCGGCGCTGGAGAACCCGCAGTGGTGCGCCCGGGTCATTGCCGAACACGGAGATCGGATCGCCGTCGGCCTTGACGTGCAGATCGTTGACGGTGCCCATCGGTTGCGTGGTCGAGGTTGGGAAACCGATGGTGGTGAACTCTGGGCGGTGCTGGAACGCCTTGTCCGGGAAGGGTGCTCACGTTTTGTTGTCACCGACGTGACCAAGGACGGCACCCTGACCGGGCCCAACCTTGCCCTACTTGCTGATGTTGCCAAACGCACCGACGCTCCGGTGATCGCCTCTGGCGGGGTATCCAGTCTGGACGACCTGCGCGCTATCGCCGACCTGGTCCATGTCGGTGTTGAAGGTGTCATTGTGGGTAAAGCGTTGTATGCCCAACGCTTCACTTTGCCGCAGGCGCTTGCCCTGGTACGTGACCTGGCGCGAGAGTAGGGTCCGATGACAGCCAGCTCCACGGATTTGGGTGAGCTAGTCGCCCAAGCGGCGGTGATCCTGGACGCCGTTTCCGCGTTCTTCCTCGCCGGTCACCGCGCCGATTCGGCGGTCGCCAAACCCGGTGACGATTTTGCCACCGAGATCGATCTAGCACTCGAGCAGCAGATAGTGGATAGCTTGGTCGCGGCCACCGGCATCGGTGTGCACGGTGAAGAGTTCGGCGGTTCAGCTCTGGACGCGCCATGGGTGTGGGTGTTGGACCCCATTGATGGAACATTCAACTACGCCGCCGGCTCACCCATGGCTGCGATTCTGTTGGGGCTGCTCCACCATGGTGATCCGGTGGCCGGACTGACCTGGTTGCCGTTCATCGACCAGCGCTATACCGCGTTCGCCGGTGGACCGCTGAGGAAAAACGGTGTGCCGCAGCCACTGCTCGCGCCAGCCCGGCTGGGGCAGGCGCTCATTGGGGTGGGCACCTTCAACGCGGACTGGCGTGGGCGATTTCCCGGACCTTATCGGCTGGCCGTGTTGGAAAGCCTTAGTCGGGTGTCTTCGCGACTGCGCATGCACGGCGCCACCGGTATCGACCTTGCCTATGTTGCTGACGGAATCCTTGGCGGCGCAATAAGTTTCGGTGATCGCATCTGGGACTATGCCGCGGGTGTGGCGCTGGTGCGGGCTGCCGGTGGGGTGGTCACTGACGTGACCGGTCAGCCGTGGACCATGGACTCGAGGTCGGTGTTGGTCGGCGCCCCCGGGGTGCATGAGCAGATGCTTGAGATTGTGTGCAGTGTCGGCGTACCGGAGGATTACTAAGGTGTATTCCGGCGCTGGCCTTGCGGTCCGAGTGATTCCCTGCCTGGATGTCGATGCCGGTCGGGTGGTCAAAGGTGTCAACTTTGAAAACCTTCGTGACGCAGGTGATCCCGTGGAACTTGCGGCTATCTATGACGCCGAAGGCGCCGATGAGCTGACTTTTCTTGATGTGACCGCGTCGTCATCGGGGCGGGCCACCATGCTGGAAGTGGTGCGCCGGACCGCCGAACAAGTGTTCATCCCCTTGACGGTCGGCGGTGGGGTGCGGGCTGTGGTAGATGTCGATGTGCTGTTGCGTGCTGGTGCGGACAAGGTGGCCGTTAACACCGCCGCCATTGCCCGCCCCGAGTTGCTGGCTGAGATGGCCCAACAGTTCGGTTCCCAGTGCATTGTGCTGTCGGTCGACGCCCGCACCGTGCCGGCCGGTGCGGTCCCGACTCCCTCGGGTTGGGAGGTCACCACCCACGGTGGGCGTCGCGGTACCGGAATCGATGCCGTCGAGTGGGCGGCCCGCGGTGCTGAACTCGGGGTGGGGGAGATCCTCTTGAACTCGATGGACGCCGATGGTACGCGGGCCGGCTTCGATCTAGCGATGCTACGAGCGGTGCGCGCGGCGGTGACAGTGCCGGTCATTGCTAGCGGCGGCGCCGGAGCGGTGCACCACTTCGCCCCCGCGGTGACCGCCGGAGCTGACGCGGTATTGGCCGCCAGTGTGTTTCACTTTGGCCAGCTCACTATCGGACAGGTCAAAGCTGCGTTGGCCAGCGAAGGGATTACCGTGCGATGAGCCTGGATCCCCAGATCGCGGCCCGGCTCAAGCGCAACGCCGACGGATTGTTCACCGCCGTCGCACAAGAGCGTGGCAGCGGCATCGTGTTGATGGTCGCCTGGATGGACGACGAGGCGCTGGCCCGCACCCTGCAGACCCGCCAGGCCACCTACTATTCGCGGTCCCGAGCCGAGTACTGGGTTAAAGGCGCGACCTCCGGTCACACCCAGTACGTTCATTCGGTCCGGCTGGACTGTGATGGGGACGCGGTACTGCTCGAGGTTGATCAGACTGGTGCGGCCTGTCACACCGGCGCGCACAGCTGCTTTGACGCTATTGTGTTGCCGCCGAAGGATTAGGGGCAGCAGCCTCCAAGCCGTTCGCGGCGAATACCGCCGCGCGAGCCCAGTCCGACTCTTGCAAGGCGGGCCGGATGCGGTTCTGCTCAATGTCGGTACCGGTTCCTGCGGGTAGCGTTTTCGGCACATGCAAGCTGAACAATCCATCGCTCGTGGCAATGGCCAGCAGCGCCTCGGTATCGGGAATTCGATTGGCGTGCATGGTGTTTTCGGTCCATTGCGACGGAGTAAGACCAGCGAAGTTACGGACATACACCACCCAGAGCCGGATGTTGTTGTTGGCGTAGAGATTGTTGAGCGCCAGTTCCACACTGACACGTTCGATCGGACCCAGCGCCCCGGACTGATCAGTGATGTAACGGGCGAGCTCGATGGTTTGTGGACCAGACCGGGTAGGGCCAGCGTCAGCTGCTACCGCCGAACTCGGGGCGACGAGATCACCACTGGGCCCAGTGGTGCGACTGCCAAACAGTGCGGGCAGCCGGGCGCCGACTAACACCGCCACCGCGATTACCGCGATGGCAGTCACGATCAAGGGCACCGGGCGTAACACGCGCTGACGCCAGGAGGTCTGTGGCAGCGTTGCGGCCGGCGGTGAACTGCGGGCAATGGTGTGGGTGGTGGCATGGGCGGCGGCTTGGGTGGTAGCAAAAGCGTTGTTGAGCGCGGCGGCGAACTCGCCGCAGTTCGGATACCGCTCGTCGGGGTTTTTCGCGAGTGCTTTGACCAGGGCGGTGTCCAGGTTGGCTAAGTCAGGCCGCCGGTCGCCGATCAAGGGCGGTGGAGCGGAGAGATGCCGAGCAATGACGACCGCCGGATTGGGATCATGAAACGGGGCAACCCCCGTCAACAGGTGATACACGGTGCACGCGAGCGCGTACTGATCTGCTCGGCCATCACTGCTGGCGCCCTGAAGTTGTTCGGGCGCACAGTAGGCGGTGGTTCCTACCACCATGTTGGTTGCGGTCAGGCCGCTGATGTCACCGTAGTACCGGGCGATGCCGAAATCGGCGAGTGCGATACGTCGTCCCGACGTGCTCGACTCGCCCAGCAGGATGTTTGCCGGCTTAATGTCGCGATGCAGCAACCCACGCGAATGCGCATAATCGAGTGCATCGGCGACGGCGGTAGCAATCTCGACAACGTCACTAGCCGGCAATCCCGCCGGAGACCGGGTATACAGCAGATGAGCCGCGTCGCCCCCGGCTACGTAGTCCATCGAAATCCACAGCTGCCCGTGAAATTCGCCGCGATCGTGGATGCCCACGATGTTGGGGTGCGATAAGCCAGCGGCCAGATCAGCCTCTCGACTGAAGCGGTGCCGATATTCGTCATTCACACTGAGCTCGGCCGATAAGACCTTAAGTGCATAGTTGCGGGGTAGCCGCGGATGCTGCACCAAATACACATCGCCCATCCCCCCGCTGCCTAGCGGCCGCACAATGGTGTATCCGGCGAACACGCTGCCTTCGCGGAGAACTTCGTTGTGCGGCATGGGGGCATGCTACTGGGGTTGCTGAAGCGAAGTTCAGCTGGCCGCTGAGCTTTCTCCGGCGGCTGTGCGCCACGTTGCAATAGGCCATAACACCGAAGTTGATCAAGCATACAAATTCGGTACATGGTGTTTATGTCAAAAGTGCGGTATGTCCGGTTGGGCAAAAATTATTGCCACTGGCTGCCCTGAATTCCGCAACATTGCTGCACGCCGAAATGGTGTTGGCATCTCGATGGCTGACCCGATCTCGGGCTCGGTTGGCCTAACTCGATCGCGTCGACCTGGTGCGCAGTACCTGCAGCGCCTGATCGGCATGCACATTCATGTTGACCTCACTGCCGATCACCGCGAGCACCCGCCGATCGGTGTCGATCACGAATGTCGTGCGTTTGACCGGCATCAGCTTTCCGAGCAGCCCACGTTTCACCCCAAATGCGCTGGCAACAGCTCCATCGGTGTCGGCGAGCAACGGGTAGTCAAAGCTTTGCTCGCTGGCGAACTTCGCCTGCTTGTGCACCGCGTCAGTGCTAATACCGACCCGCGAAGCACCGAGGGCTGCGAATTCGGCGGCCAGGTCGCGGAAGTGGCAGGCTTCCCGGGTGCAGCCCGGTGTCCCGGCAGCCGGATAGAAAAACAACACCACCGGCCCGTCGGCAAGCAGGGTGCTGAGCCTGCGTGGGGTGCCGGTTTGATCAGGCAGCTCGAAGTCGGCCACGATGTCGCCAGTTTGCATGGCCGCCAGGCTACGCCGTAGCCATTCCGGCAGTTTGGGAAGATGGGTGGGTGCATGCCAGCTTCCTCACCACCACCTCGCGGGAGGAGTTTCGCGCGTTGGCGGCCGAACACCGCGTTGTTCCGGTGACCCGCAAGGTTCTGGCCGACGCCGAGACGCCGCTCTCGGCCTATCGCAAGCTCGCCGCGAATCGGCCCGGTACGTTCTTGCTGGAGTCAGCCGAAAACGGCCGGTCCTGGTCGCGCTGGTCCTTTATCGGGGCCGGCGCGCCGTCTGCGCTGACCGTGCGCAACGGCGAAGCGGAATGGCTGGGTGCCCTACCGCGGGACGCACCCACCGGCGGTGATCCGCTGGCCGCGCTGCACGCCACACTTGAGCTACTGGCCACCGGGGCCCCGCCCGGGCTTCCCCCGCTGTCGGGCGGCATGGTGGGGTTTTTCGCCTACGACCTGGTACGCCGGCTCGAGCGGCTGCCTGAGCTAGCCGTCGACGATCTGCAACTGCCGGACATGGTGTTGATGTTGGCTACCGACGTAGCGGCGGTCGATCATCACGAGGGCACCATCACCTTGATTGCCAATGCGGTTAATTGGAACGGTACCGACGAGCGGGTCGACGAGGCTTACGACAAGGCCGTGGGGCGTCTGGACGTGATGACGGCCGCACTGGGTCAGGCGCTGCCATCCACCGTCGCCGGATTCAGTAGACCCGAGCCGCGGCACCGATCGCAGCGCACCACCGAAGAATACGGGGCGATCGTCGAATACCTTGTTGATCAGATCGCGGCCGGTGAAGCCTTTCAGGTGGTGCCGTCGCAGCGTTTCGAGATGGACACCGACGTCGCACCGATCGATGTATATCGAATGCTGCGAGTGTCCAACCCAAGTCCCTACATGTATTTGATGCATGTGCCGAATGCGCTTGGGGAGACTGATTTTTCGATTGTCGGATCGAGTCCAGAAGCGCTGGTGACGGTGCATGATCGCCGGGCGACAACGCATCCCATCGCTGGCACCCGGTGGCGGGGGCAGACCGAGGAAGAAGATCAGCTGCTCGAAAAAGAGCTGCTGGCCGATGAGAAAGAACTAGCCGAACATCTGATGCTGGTTGACCTTGGCCGCAACGACTTGGGTCGGGTATGTGTGCCCGGCACCGTTCGTGTCGAAGACTACAGCCACATCGAACGCTATAGCCACGTCATGCATTTGGTCTCCACGGTGACTGGGATGCTCGCTGAAGGCCGCACCGCCTTGGACGCGGTGACGGCCTGCTTCCCGGCTGGCACGCTCTCAGGTGCGCCCAAAGTACGGGCCATGGAGCTCATCGAAGAAGTGGAAAAGACGCGCCGCGGCCTCTACGGCGGGGTGGTCGGTTACCTGGATTTCGCCGGCAACGCCGACTTCGCGATCGCCATTCGTACCGCGCTGATGCGTCATGGCACCGCCTACGTTCAAGCTGGCGGTGGGGTAGTGGCCGATTCGAACGGGCCGTACGAGTACGCCGAGGCGGCCAATAAGGCGCGGGCGGTGCTCAACGCGATCGCGGCTGCCGAGACGCTGCGGGCACCGGCTGTCAGTACGGCCGCGTCACGGGCCGTGTCGGGGCCCGGTGATGAGCCAGCCACGTGATGACACCGATTCGCACTGCCCAGGTGTTGCTGCTCATCGCGGCCGGAGCGTTATGGGTTGCCTCCCGGCTGCCCTGGGTCATCGTCCACACGTTTGATGGGCTAGGCCCGCCCAAAACCGTGACCCTCTCGGGTGCCTCGTGGTCGACGGCACTGCTGCCGTTAGCGGTGCTGCTGCTGGCCGCCGTGGTCGCGGCCGTTGCTGTTCGCGGTTGGCTATTGCGGGTGCTGGCGGTGTTGGTGGCGGCGCTGAGTTTGGCTATTGGATATCTTGCGGTCAGCCTCTGGGTGATCCCGGATGTGGCGGTGCGCGGAGTGGGTCTGGTGGATGTGCCGGTGCTGTCATTGGTGGGAACCGAGCGACGCTACTGGGGTGCCCTAGCTGCGTTGGTGGCGGCGGTCGCCACATTGATAGCCAGCGCTTTGTTGATCAGAGCTGTCGCGCTGTCGAGAGCTTCCGGTTTTACCCGATACGTGACACCCGCAGTCCGCCGGGCGCGGATACGCGGCAACGCTGGTGGTCAGGCCACGGGTGGGGCCATTGAATCGCCCATGTCGCCCCGGATGCTGTGGGACGCCCTTGATGAAGGCCATGACCCGACTGACCAACCAGATCCGCCAGCGCGGCAACAGGATTGCCCGCTGCCCGAAGCCAACACCGAGGGGCGGTGACGGCTCGTGTGCTGACGGCCGCTACCCTTCGATGAAAGTCGCTTCGCGGTCGTCACTTTGTTCTACTAAAGCGGCCGCGGGCCACCCGAAGAGCTGGGAAAGGAACCGACACGCATGAGTCCGGCAACCGTGCTCGACTCCATCATCGCAGGAGTCCACGCCGACGTTGCCGCTCGTGAGGCTGCTGTAAGCCTGACTGCCATCAAAGCGGCCGCCAAGGCGGCACTGCCGCCGCTCGACGTGATGGCAGCTTTACGCGAGCCCGGCATCGGTGTGATTGCTGAGGTCAAACGCGCTAGCCCGTCGGCGGGTCAACTGGCGCCGATCTCCGATCCGGCCGTGTTGGCCCAGGCCTACGAGGCTGGCGGAGCTCGTATTATCAGTGTGGTCACCGAAGAGCGGTGTTTTCACGGTTCACTGGCCGACTTAGATGCGGTGCGCGCCGCGGTCTCAGTGCCGGTGTTACGCAAAGACTTCGTGGTCCAGCCCTATCAAATTCACGAGGCGCGGGCGCACGGCGCGGACATGCTGCTACTCATTGTTGCTGCGCTGGATCAGTCGGTATTGGTGTCGATGTTGGACCGCACCGAGTCGCTGGG
>JAIENC010000110.1 GCA_019751635.1 Mycobacteriaceae bacterium | reverse complement strand
AAACGCCGGCGCGAGTGTGAAATCTACGACGCGACACGCGGGGTGTGCGTCGTAGATTTCACACTCGGCGCAATGCTGTGCGGGCGCCATCCTGCTGAGTGCATCGCGGCGGCGACGCGAGCAATAAATGTAGCTCGCCGATAGCCGAGCAGCTCGCTACTTACGCGGATAATCGTCCAGCCTAAGTCGAGCAGTGCGGTGTACCGGTCGATATCACGGTTGCGTTGCCGCGCATCCGTCCAGTGCTGCGGCCCGTCGTATTCAATGCCTATCCGCAACTGTCGGTAGCCCATGTCGATCCGTGCGACGAAGTTGCCGTAAGTGTCGAAAACCGGGACTTGGCATTGCGGCACCGGAAAGCCAGCATCGATGAGTGCTAGCCGAGTTCGGGTCTCTTGAGGCGACTCGGCTCCGGCGTCGACTAGCGGCAACACTTCACGTAGCCGGCGAAGGCCTCGCCTGCCAGGATGTTTCGCGATAACGTCCTCGACGTCGTTCATCTTTAGCTGGGTGGCTCGAGCTAATGCATCGAGCCGCTGAACGGCTTGTAGTCGGGATGGGGTCCAGCGGCCAATATCGAAAGCTGTGCGCGCAGGATTAGTTACCGTGATGCCGTTGACCTGCACGAGTTCGCTGTGCAGCACCGTCTCGCTGTGCACGATGATGCCGCTTGGTGCGTGGCGGTTGTCGTGCAGTAACTCGGCGTTGAGTGCCGGATCCACCCACTTCGTGCCTAAGAGCGCGGCTGCCGAGTTGCCAGCGACGATCCCCTTGCGGCGTGACCAAAGCCATGCCGCTTGGGCTCGCTCTTGCGCAGTGACGTGCAGGCCAGAAGGGAAGTAGACGCCGGGGTAGATGGTGTCGTAGAGGGAGCGCATCGCCCGCTCAGGTAGCGCCTTAATGGCTAAGGCCTCGGCGCCGAGAAAGAGTTCTGTCATACCAGCCGATGCTGCCTATCGGTACTGACACCTCTCCGGCGAGTGTGAAATCTACGACGCGACACGCGGGGTGTGCGTCGTAGATTTCACACTCGCCGGCTCTAGGGCGGCTCTAGAGCCGCCCTAGAGCGGCTAGAGCCGTTCGATGATGGTGACGTTGGCGGTGCCGCCACCTTCGCACATCGTCTGCAATCCGTAGCGTCCGCCAGTGCGCTCGAGCTCTGCCAGCATGGTGGTGAACAGCTTGGCGCCGGTGGCGCCCAACGGGTGACCGAGCGCGATCGCCCCACCGTTGGGATTGACCTTCTCCGGGTCCGCCTTGAGCTCCTTAAGCCAGGCCAGCACGACAGCAGCAAAGGCTTCATTGATCTCGATGACGTCGATGTCGTTGATGGATAGCCCAGTTTTTTCTAGGGCGTAGCGGGTGGCCGGAATAGGGCCGGTCAGCATGAAGACGGGATCCGCGCCGCGCGCACTGAGGTGATGGATCCGCGCGCGGGGGGTGAGTTTATGCGTAGCTAGGGCCCTCTCCGAGGCTAGTAGCACCGCGGCGGCACCATCGGAGATCTGGCTGGCGAGGGCGGCGGTTAAGCGGCCGCCTTCGGTGAGCGTCGGCAATGCCGCCATCTTGTCGAGCGAGGTCTCCCGCGGCCCCTCATCAATCCGGAAGTCGGCAACGGCCACGATCTCGTTATCGAAATGTCCTCGCCGGGTTGCCATTAAGGCGCGCTGGTGACTGCCGAGCGCGTACAGCTCCATCTCCTCGCGGGAGAGATTCCACCGCTGCGCGATCAGCTCCGCGCCGCGGAACTGGGAGATCTCTTGATCGCCGTAGCGGTGCAGCCAGTTCGTGGACTCGCTAGTGGGAGAGCTGAAACCGAATTGTCGGCCGACTTCCATCGCTGAAGCGATGGGGATCTGGCTCATGCTCTGCATGCCACCGGCCAGGATTACATCCGCGGTTCCTGCCATAATCGCTTGCGCACCAAAGGAAATCGCTTGCTGGCTAGATCCGCATTGCCGGTCGACGGTGACTCCAGGAACCTCTTCGGGGTAGCCTGCGGCCAGCCATGCGTTGCGGCCGATGTTGCCGGCTTGTCCACCGATGGCGTCTACGCAGCCGACTATCACGTCGTCGACTGCCTTGGGGTCTAAGTCGACTCGGTTGAACAGGCCCTGGAATGCGGCGACGCCCAGATCAATGGGGTGCACTTTGGCCAGTGATCCGTTGCGTTTGCCGACCGCGGTGCGTACCGCATCGACGATGTAAGCCTGGGGGTATGCCTGAGCCATGTCAGCCTCTCTGCGTGGTGATGCCGCCAAGAACAATGTCGAGATATTGCTGACCGACGTGTTCGGCGGTGAGCGCTCCGCCGGGTTGATACCAGCGCACCGACACCCAAGTGGTGTCGCGAATGAACCGATACACCAGGTCAACGTCGAGGTCGCGCCGGAAATAGCCGTCCTCGATGCCTTGCTGGAGCACCTCGATCCACATGGCGCGCTGTTGTTTATTGCGCACCTCGAGGTAGCCGAACCGGGGTTGCGGGGACAACCGTTTGGCCTCGTCTTGGTAGATGACCACTTGGGCATGGCGATGTTCGATGGCTTCGAATGAGGCCATAAATAAGCCCTTCAGCCGCTCCAACGGATTGGGCTGGGTCTGCACAATCTCGTCATACCGGGTGAACAGCCAGTCCAGGAAGCCGCGCAGCAGCTCGTCGACTATCTCTTCTTTGGAAGAGAAATGGTGATACAGGCTGCCAGACAAGATGCCCGCGCTATCGGCGATATCGCGCACGGTGGTGGCACGCAGTCCGCGGTCGGCGAACATGGTGGCAGCCAGTTCCAGCAGCTCGGCCCGCCGGCTGTACGGCGGGCTGGGCTGGCTGGGCATGCTGGCCAGCTTACGCTAAGCAAGCGCTTGCTCGGTTATTGAAAGTGGTGGTACCCAAAGGGTACGTACCAGCAGCAAAATATTACGTATCCGTGATGGCATGTGTTGCCGGGATAAGCAGCTGTTGGCATTGGCGTCAGATCGGCGTCGCGGAAAGTACGTAGTTAACTACCGATGTGCATCAACAGATGCCGCTCTACCGTTTCCTTATCGCTTGCTTACCGTCCGGATTGGGTTGACGGATGGGAAGTTAGCCCATGGGGTCCCGGCTGGATTATTGACACCGCTTTGCTCGGGATTCTGCTGGCTGGCTGGCTGGCTGGCTGGCTGGCTGGCCGGCTGGCTCCTTACGTGGAGAGGATTTGTGATGTCGTCACCTGGGCGCCGTGCCGCTCTGTACGGCATCAATGGCCAGTTACTCCTGGTCGAAGCTTGCGGGGAACAACTTGGTTGTGGGTTTAATGGTGAGCTTGAGGTACCCCCGGAGGGGGGAGATGACTACCGATCGACCGCAACGCAGCTTGAGGTTAGTTCCGGCACTTTGGGCGGGATTTACGGGTCTACGTCCTGGTCGGGGTTGGCCGAGGCAATGTTTGCCAGTCAGATCAGTCTTCTGGATAGCTTCTTGGGCCATGCACTCTTAGCTGACCTATGCATGGCTGACTATATTGACGCCCAGGCTGCAGAAATCGTAGTTGCACGGCGGAAGTGTCACGTGATCCATGAGCAGCTGTTGGCGGCGAGAGTGCAGGTGAACAGTTTCGTTGGCGCGGGACAGCTGGTGGAAGCGCGGGCGCTGGAGGCAGCTACTGCGTACCGGGCGGACTGTGACCGTACTGCGGCCTTGGACACGCTGAAGGCTGCGACGGCAGACAACGCAAGCCGGATGACCGAATTGGCTAACATGCTCGGGGATTTTTCGGATCAGGTACTTGAGATTCCCACCCCAAATTCTTTGAGCGGTGTCGTCGTGGGCGTCGATCCAGAAGAGTTGCGGTGTCGGGCGAGGGAGCTGGGTGCCTGGCCGGCAGAGCTGCAAGCTCCTGTCCATGTGTGGTTCCAGGAGATTCTTGACGGATGTGCGTCAGGACATGTTTGACGCTACTCAAGCCATTCTCGACACACGAAACCGGTTGAGCGTCAGGAATCTTGGCGGCGTGGATACGCTTTCAATACGGTGATCTGCAGGTCTGGCTTCCGTGCGTGGGTAGTCAGTTCGACGTCGTTGAGCAACACACGCAAGACGGTGTCTTCAATGGCGATGACGACGGTCTGGCCGGCATAGGTGCGACCGACGCGTAGAGACTGGCCGGCGACCATGATGCGGCCGTTCTGGTTGACGCGACGCACTGCGCGCTGCGGCGGCGCCGGCGGCGGTAGAGGCTCGATTGCCAGTCTCGCACCGCGAAGGGCGGCGCGTGTGGACGGCTCCAGTGGCGTTGGCAGGGTCTTTACCAGGCGACCGGCGGCCAGCACGTGCAGCAGGGCGCCCTCGAACCGCAGAATGACGCGTTGCCCCGTCAGCGGTGGGTCCAGCAGCACCTTGGTGCCGCCCAGGCCGACATAGCCGTCACGGTCCACGGTGCGGTGCACCTCGATGGCCGTACTGGCGGTGAGCATGTCCACGGTAACGGCGCTGCGGGCAGGTTCAGATCCGGCCAGACGTGCACCACGGCGTACCAACTCGCACAGGTCACGCTCGGACAGGCGCGAAGGACGGGTCCGGATGACCGTCCCATCGAGGAGCACGTGAATGCTGCGATCACTGGCCCAAATGGTGACGGTACGACGCGCGAGGGCTGCGGTGAACTTCATCTGTTGATTGCCCGGCAGCAGCAACCTTGCGCGTGGCGAGAGGTCCGTCTCCCATTCCACGGCGTGAATGTCGCTGTTGGCCAAACTGTCTGAATGCACCCCCAACGCGTGCACCGGCTGGGGTGCGACCACAACGTCGAGTACCGAAGAGGTCAAGGGATGCACCGATGCCGGCGCGGCTGCGATGGGTTCGATGGGTGCGGGCCGAAACAGCGTCGCGGGAGTGGCCATGGCCAGTGACTGATGCGGTGGGTGTGGTTGTACCCGTGTACCCAGGCATCGATGGATGCCTGGGCGGTCTCGACGTCGGGGAAGGGTCCGGCGGCGTCGAGCAGTTCACGGCGAAGGGTCTTGTGCCAGCGTTCGATCTTGCCCGTCGTGGTTGGTGAGCGTGGTTTGGTCAGCCGGGTGGTGATCCCGTTCTCCCGGCAGATCCGTTCGAACAAAACCTCGGCGGGATAGGGCTTGGTGAATCTGCCGGTGAATTGTTTTCCGTTGTCGGTCAACACTTCTGAGGGAACACCGTGGCGTGTCATTGCTGCGGTGAAGGTTTGGCACACCGCTCGCGCCGAGGGCTCGGTCACGACGGTGGCGATCACCACGAACCGGGAATGATCGTCGATCCCGGTTACCAACTTGCACTCGCGTCCGTCGGCCAGGAACACCCCGCCCATGACGTCGAGTTGCCACAGTTGCATCGGGGCGTCACGCTGCCAGCGCCGGTAGGTGCGTTTGTGGTTCTGTTGCTGAGCAGCCCCCAGGCCGTGATGCACCAGCACTCGGTACACACTGGAACGCGAAGGCGAAGCCTCGATGTCCCGCAGCCCGATTTCATGGGCAATGCGTTGCGCACCCCACCTGGGATAGGTCCTGCGGAACTCGCAGATCATCGCCACCACCGCGGGCGGCAGCTCATTCGGCGAGGTGTGGGGCCGCCGCGAACCGTCCTCGAGACCGGCCAGCCCACCAAGCTGATACCTGGAGACCCGGGAGTGCACCGACTGGCGAGAGGTTCCAAACTCCCGCGCCACCTGAGCTTTAGATACGCCCTCAAGGACCTGCAGAACGGCGCGGTACCTATGCTCGGTCACCCAATCACCGGAACCGGCCGGGAGTTCATCGGTCACAAGATCAAGATCAAACCAGATCCGTCAAACACGTCCTGAACCCGTCAAGGATGTCTAGAACCCTTGGCGTCCAACATGTCTTGAACCTTTACATTGACAGCTCCGTTAGCTATCGGCTCAATAGTGATGAACCGTGTCTGGTCGACGCACGGCAGGGTCTTCGCCGATGCCTTTAAACGGGAGTTGGCGGCGTGCACGATGGCTCGGGCCACGTTGCTCGGCCGCATTCAACAGAAGGTACGTTTCTCCGCTAACAATCTGACAGGTATTAGCCGTCAGTATGAAATCGGTGACGAACTGGCGGCAGATGCGTTGAGCCGGTAGGACTTCACCGGCTTCCAGCAGGCTGTAACGTCTGACTTAAGGGTGTTGGCTCGATACCGAAATCACTTCTCCAGTAAGGTAACTGGAGTAATCGCTGGCGAGAAACGCGATGGTAGCTGCCACTTCCCAGGGTGCGGCGGCTCGGCCAAACGCTTCCTCGGCGGAGAGCCGGTCCAACAGTTCCGGCGCCGCGGTTTTATCCAAGAATTTGTGCCGGGCAATGCTCGGGGCTACTGCGTTAATTCTTACCCCGTATTCCACGGCTTCGATCGCACTGCAGCGGGTGAGGGCCATTACCCCGGCTTTCGCTGCCGCATAGTGGGATTGCGAGTGCTGGGCCCGCCAGCCCAGCACGCTGGCGTTGTTGACGATCACCCCGCCATGTCTGGCAGCACGGAAGTACCGCAGTGCCGCGCGGGTGGCACGAAACGCTGAGGTCAAGGTGACGTCAAGGACGCGATCCCACTCGTCGTCGGTCATCTCCACCACGGGGGTCTGCCCGCCTAGGCCCGCGTTGTTGACTAGCACATCAATGCGTCCCAGTCGCTCGGTAGCCGTAGCGATGAGGGCATCGACTTCGGCGGTGGAGGTCACGTCGCAGGGCACGCTGATTACCTCGCCGAGCTCCAACGCGGCCAGCTCGTCTTGGGTTGCGTCCAATCGTCGCTGGTGATGATCAGAGAGCACCACGTTGGCGCCTTCGGCGAGTGCGCGCCGCGCGGTGGCAGCGCCAATTCCGGTACCGGCAGCGGCCGTGACGACTACCACTTTTCTCGCCAAAAGTTGGTGTCCAGCAATCTCTTTCGGTGCTTGATTGAGCATCAGCGAGCCTCTCTAGGTAAGCCAAGCACCCGCTCGGCGAGGATGTTGCGCTGGATTTCGTTGGATCCGCCGTAGATGGTGTCGGCTCGGCTGAAGAGATAGAGCCGTTGCCATTGGTCAAAATCTTTGCCGAGCTGACCGCTGGTTAACGTCAGTCCGGCTTTGCCGCAGACCTCCATGGCAAGTTCGCCCAGATCGCGATGCCAGTTGGCCCACAATAGTTTTGACACATTGTCCTGTCCGGGCTGCTCGGTTTCTAGGGTGGCTAAGGCGTAGGAACGCATCGCCCGCAGGCCGGCCCAAGCGCTGATAAGCCGACTTCTTATCAACGGATCATCAACTGCACCAGTGCTTTTAGCTAGTTGTATCAGGTCGCTTAATTCGCGTGCATAGACGATTTGTTGGCCCAGTGTGGAGACTCCGCGTTCGAAGGTGAGCGTTCCCATCGCTACCCGCCAACCGTCACCGGGCTGACCGACCACCAAGTCGGCATCGGTGCGGGCGTCGTCGAAGAACACCTCGTTGAACTCGGCATCACCGGTGAGCTGGACGATCGGACGGATCTGCACTCCCGGCTGGTCTAGCGGTACCAGCAGATAAGACAACCCGGCATGGCGGTGGGCGTCTTTTTCGGTGCGGGCCAGCACGAAGCACCACTGCGCCCGATGCGCCAGCGAAGTCCAGACTTTCTGCCCGTTGATCACCCATTGGTCGCCATCGAGCACCGCGGTAGTGGCGACGTTAGCTAAGTCGCTGCCCGCGCCCGGTTCGGAATAGCCTTGGCACCACAGCTGTGTGACCTGGAGAATGTCGGGCAAAAACCGTTGCTGCTGCTCGCGGGTGCCGTACTCGATTAGGGTCGGGCCGAGCAGCTCCTCGCCGAAATGGTTGATTTTCTCCGGCGCATGCGCAATCGCGTATTCCTCGTAGAACGCGACCCGATGGGCGACGGATAGCCCGCGGCCGCCATGCTCAATTGGCCAGCCCAGGCAGGTCAGTCCGGCTTCTGCGAGAAGCTGGTTCCAGCGTCGGCGTTCTTCGAACGCCTCGTTCTCCCGGCCGGGTCCGCCAAGCCCCTTAAGCTCGGCGAACTCCCCGACCAGGTGCTCGGCTAGCCATTGGCGGATCTCGGCCCGGAACTCCTCGACGCCCTGCACAGGTGTAGGCTAGCCGACCAAGCACTTGCTTTGTTGCCTACTGGGGTGAAGCAGGCCGTGGATGCTCGGGTGCGGGAGGAGCGATGTCGAGTGAACCGCAGACCACTCCTGCGTTGCTGGACCGGGTGGCAGACGAACTTCCTCAGCATCACGCACTGATTACCCCTGAACGTCAGATCACCTTCGCCCAGCTGCGCGCCGAAGTGCGCCACGCGGCCGCGGCGATGATTGCGTTGGGTATCGCCCCGGGGGATCGGGTCGCGATCTGGTTGCCTAACACCTGGCACTGGGTGGTTGCCGCGCTGGCCGCACACTACGCCGGCGCCGCCGTGGTACCGCTGAACACGCGCTACACCGTGGTGGAAGCCAGCGATATTCTGCTCCGCACCAAAGCTTCGCTGTTGGTGGCGATGGGGAAGTTTCTCGGTTGTGACAAAGTCGCCGAACTTGACCGTGGCGGCGTGCCTCACCTGCGTCACGTTGTCCGAGTGCCTCTAGACACTGACGACGGTAACTGGGAGGATTTTGTGGCCCACGGCGTTGCTGGCGTGGAGGCCGCCGACATCCGTGCCACCGCCGTGGGCCCCAACGATATCTCCGACATTTTGTTCACCTCCGGCACGACGGGGCGCAGCAAAGGGGTGTTGTGCGCGCATCGCCAGTCGTTGGCCGGCGCTGCGGCCTGGGCCGCGGCTGGTTTGCTCACCAGTGATGATCGCTACCTGGTCGTCAATCCGTTCTTCCATAATTTCGGCTATAAAGCTGGCATTCTGGCCTGCTTGCAGACCGGTGCCACCTTGTTTCCGCAGCTGACTTTCGATCCAGAGCACGCGATGCGCGCGGTGGCCCAGCATCGAATTAGCGTGCTGCCCGGGCCGCCGACTATCTATCAGAGCCTGCTTGAGCACCCGAGCCGCTCCGCCTATAACCTCACGTCGTTACGGTTCGCGGTCACCGGTGCTGCCACCGTGCCGGTTGTCTTAGTGGAACGGATGCACCAGCAACTCGACATCGACTTGGTGCTGACCGCCTATGGTCTGACCGAGTCCGGCGGCTTCGGCACCATGTGCCGGCCCGGCGACGATCTCGTGACGGTGGCGACCACGTGCGGGCGGCCGATTGCCGATTTCGAGCTGCGCATCGACGAGCAGGGTGGGGAGGTTTTGTTGCGTGGGCCCAACACCATGCTGGGCTACCTCGATGACCCCCAGGCCACCGCGGAAACCGTGGATGCCGCCGGCTGGCTACACACCGGAGATATCGGAGCACTCGACGCTGCCGGGAATCTGCGCATCACCGACCGGCTCAAAGACATGTACATCTGCGGGGGTTTCAATGTCTACCCGGCCGAGATTGAGCAGGTGCTGGCCCGCTTGCCAGGTGTGGCCGACGTTGCGGTGATTGGTGTCCCCGAGCTGCGCCTCGGTGAGGTGGGGCGGGCCTTCGTCGTCGCTCGGTCGGGATCTGAGCTTGATGAGCACACCGTTATCGCCTACGCACGTGAGTATGTAGCGAACTTTAAGCTTCCCCGTTCGGTGCGTTTTGTCGATGAGCTGCCCCGCAATGCCAGCGGGAAAGTCGTCAAACCGCTACTGCGAGAGTGGCAATGATGGATCTCGACTTCGATGATCAGACGGTGCAGTTTCGCGGTGCGGTGCGCCAGTTTCTCGCCGACAACAAGGCATCATTTCCGACCAAGTCCTACGACACTGCTGACGGTTTTGCCCAGCACAGGCATTGGGACGAAGTGCTTTTCGAAGCCGGGCTATCGGTTATCACCTGGCCAGAAAAATACGGCGGCCAGGATGCGTCGTTACTGCAATGGCTAGTGTTTGAAGAAGAATACTTTCGGGCCGGGGCACCCGGCCGGGCCAGCGCCAACGGCACCTCAATGCTGGCCCCGACCTTGTTTACCCACGGTACAGCTGAGCAGCTGGACCGAATTCTTCCGAAAATGGCTAGCGGAGAAGAGATTTGGGCGCAAGCTTGGTCCGAACCGGAATCCGGTAGCGACTTGGCATCGTTGCGTTCCACGGCTACCCGGACCACTGGCGGCTGGCTGTTAACCGGGCAAAAAATCTGGAGTTCGCGAGCAGCCTTTGCGGACAAAGCATTTGGACTTTTTCGCTCCGATCCCCAGGCGTTACGGCACCGGGGCTTGACGTATCTGATGTTTGATTTGCGGGCCGACGGTGTCACGGTGCGGCCAATTACCCAACTTGGCGGTGGCACCGGTTTTAGTGAGATCTTCTTAGACGACGTCTTCGTGCCCGACAACGACGTGATCGGCGCGGTGCACGACGGTTGGCGGGTCGCGATGAGCACCTCAAGCAATGAACGCGGGATGTCCTTGCGCAGCCCGGCCCGGTTTGTCTGCGCCGCACAGCGGTTGGTGCAGTTATGGCAACACCACGGCCACCATAGGGCCACCGAGTTCGCTGATCAGGTAGCCGATGCCTGGATCAAGGCCCAGGCCTATCGGTTGCACACTTTTGGCACGGTGACCAGGCTGGCTGAGGGCGGTGAGTTGGGGGCGGAGGCCTCGGTGACCAAGGTGTTCTGGTCTGATCTTGACGTCATGGTGCACCACACCGCGCTGGACATCCGGGGCGCCGATGGCGAGCTGGCCGACTCGTGGACCGAAGGCCTGATATTTGCGCTTGGTGGGCCAATTTATGCTGGCACCAACGAGATTCAACGCAACATTATCGCCGAACGGATTCTGGGCTTACCGCGCGAGCCATCCGCATGAGATTCGCCTTAGACGCCCAGCAGCGTGATTTCGCGGCCAGTATTGCGGCGGCGTTAGCTGCTACTCCGATACCGGGTGGGGTGCCGGCGGCGGTACGCGCTTGGGCGGCTGGTGAGGTAGGTCCGGGCCGCGTGGTGTGGTCCAGCTTGGCTGCGCTGGGGGTCACCGCCCTGGCAGTGCCGGAGCGATGCAATGGCCTCCAGGCGCATCCGGTTGATCTGGTAGTCGCCTTGGAACAGCTCGGCCGGTGGTGTGTACCCGGACCGGTCACCGAATCGCTTGTGGTGGCACCGATTTTACTGTCTGATGACCCGCGGTGCGCCGAGCTGTGCGGGGCACTGGCCGCTGGGGATCTGATGGCCACGGTGGCGTTGCCGCCGCAGGTGCCGCGGGCGGTTGATGCCGACGCCGTTGATCTGGTCTTGGTTGCTGATGCCGGCCAGGTTTATCCGGCCAAGATGGGGCAGTGTCACCAGTCGGTTGACCCCAGCCGTCGGCTGTTCGACGTTGTCGCTACCGAACAGCCCGGGCAAGCATGGCACGCGCAGGTAGCGCAGGCCTACGATTTTGGCGTGTTGGCCACCGCCGCTCAACTGGTGGGGGCCAGTCAGGCGCTGCTGGAGATGACGGTCGACTATGCCAAAGCCCGCAGTCAATTCGGTCGACTGATCGGGTCATATCAGGCGATTAAGCATCGCCTGGCGGATGTGCATATCGCGGTCGAGCTGGCCCGTCCGCTGGTATACGGTGCGGCGGTGTCCTTGGCCGCTCACTCTGCGGATAGTGCGCGCGATGTCAGTGCGGCCAAAGCCGCAGCATCCGATGCCGCAGTGGTGGCCGCGCGGACAGCCCTGCAGACCCATGGTGCGATCGGATTCACCGCTGAACATGATCTCTCGTTGTGGCTGCTGCGGGTGCAGGCGCTACGGCCAGCCTGGGGTAGCCCAGCACTGCATCGGCGACGAGTTTTGGAGGCCCTGTGCGCGCCGTGAGTGAGGAACATTGCCTGCTGCGGGAGACGGTGGCAGCGCTGGTGGCCAAGCATGCTTCGCCGGCGATGGTGCGCGCGGCGATCACGTCACCGCGTGGCTATGACGAATCGCTGTGGCGGTTGCTGTGTGCCCAAGTTGGCGCGGCCGCGCTGGTGGTGCCTGAGGAATACGGCGGCGCGGGTGGGACGTTAGCCGATGTTGCCGTGGTGCTGGCGGAGTTGGCCACAAACCTGGTGCCCACTCCGCTGCTGGGCACCATCTTGGCCGAGTTAGCCCTGCTGGCGTCGCGTGATCCGGACGTTGAGGCGTTAACGCGGCTAGCCGAGGGCACCGCACTGGGGGCCGTCGTGTTCGATCCGGAGTATGTGATCAATGGTGATGTCGCCGATATTGTTATCGCGGCTTCTGGGGGTGCGCTGAGCCGGTGGCGTTCCTTTCACGCCGAATCGGTGCGAACCATGGATCCGACTCGGCGGCTGGCTCGGTTGACCCCCCGGGAGGTGCTCCCCTTGAGCCCCACTGCGGCCGCTGGCGGGGTGCCAGGGATTGCTGACAGCGCAGCGATCTTGCTCGCTGCCGAACAGATTGGTGCGGCCACCCGCTGCTTAGAGCTGACTGTCAACTACACCAAGCAACGTGTGCAGTTCGGCCGGCCGATCGGCAGCTTCCAGGCAGTCAAACATCGGATGGCAGACTTGTACGTGGCGGTGCAAGTGGCTCGGGCAGTGGTTAGCGATGCGATCGCCGAGCCATCAGCAACGTCAGCGGCCTTGGCTCGGGTGGCGGCTAGTGCAGCCTTTAACCAGGTTGCCGCTGAAGGCATCCAACTGCATGGCGGCATCGCGATTACCTGGGAGCATGACATGCACCTGTATTTTAAACGGGCGCACGGTAGTTCGCAGTTATTAGGCGCGCCGGGTGAGTATTTGCGGCAACTGGAAGTCGAGGTGTTTTAGGGTGCGGACCGCGGTGCGGGCGGGTGTTCCGCCGTTCTACGTCATGGACGTGTGGCTGGCCGCCGCCGAACGGCAACGTACCCACGGCGATGTGGTGAACCTGTCCGCGGGCCAGCCGCGGGCGGGCGCGCCGGCACCGGTCCGGGCGGCCGCTGCGGATGCGTTAAGTCACCAGCAGTTGGGCTACACCGTGGCATTGGGCCTTCCCGAGCTACGCGCGGCGATTGCGTCGTCGTATCAGGACCGGCATGGGCTGGCGGTCAGCGCCGACAACGTGGTGGTCACTACGGGGTCTTCGGGTGGAATTCTCCTGGCGTTTCTGGCGTGCTTTGATGTCGGTGACCGGGTGGCGGTGAGCAGCCCTGGATATCCGTGTTACCGCAACATTCTCTCGGCGCTCGGCTGTGAGGTGGTCGACATCGAATGTGGGCCGGAGACACGGTTTCAGCCCACCGTGGCGATGCTCGCCGACCTGTACCCCCCAGTGCAGGGCTTAGTAATCGCCAGCCCAGCCAACCC
>JAIENC010000286.1 GCA_019751635.1 Mycobacteriaceae bacterium | reverse complement strand
GCAAACATGTGGCACAGCTTCGCTAACCATGAGACCTACCCGCACAAGGCAGCCGTGTTAGCCGAGCATTGTGCCGCGGTCGACCGCGATCCGCGCGCTATCGAACGCTCCGCCGCACTGGGCGGAGCGGGCGGGACAGGCCATGACGTGAGCAAGCTGATCACTGAGGCAGAGGCGTTGACAAGCCTCGGCGTGAGTTTGCTGACTGTGGGTTGCAATGGTCCAGAATACGATCTGACCGCCGCCGAGGTGCTATGCCGGTGGCGGGATAGCGCTGGTGGTTGAGCGTGAAACTGTTGCGAAATAATGGCTTTGGCTTCGCAACAGCTTCCGGTTCAGGGAAAAGTGGCCAGCTGCTGATCATGGTTGTCGTCATGTTGCTGACCTGCGGCCTGGTATCGGCGGCGCCGGTAGTAGCGGACCCGGATCAGTGCGCACCGCCTGGGATGGAACACGCAACCGCGTTACCGAAGAAATTACTGGCCAGCACGAGCCCCAACAATGCGAGCGAGGAACACACCACCGCTACCGTCTCGCCGCTCGCTTCGGTTGATATTGCTGGATTAGGGCTTAGTCAGCCTGGCGTTCTCACGGTGGCCACGCTATCCGACTCGCCGCCGAACGTCTGTATCAATTCGGCGGGCCAGTTCACCGGTTTCGACAACGAACTGCTGCGCGCCATCGCGAACAAACTGGGTTTGCAGGTCAACTTCATCGGCATCGACTTTTCCGGATTGCTGGCCCAAGTTGGGGCGCAACGCTTTGACGTGGGTTCGGCGTCCATCATGGTCACCGATGAACGTCGGCGTACCGTCAACTTCACCAACGGTTACGACTTCGGATATCTCGCGCTGGTAGTACCGGCTGGCTCGCGGATTACCGGGATCCATGATCTCACCGCTGGTCAGCGCATCGGCGCGGTGCAAGGCACCATCGAAAACGCTTATGTAATCAACACCTTGCGTATGCAACCGGTGCAGTTTCCCGACAACAACACCGTATACGCCAACCTCAAGACGGGCCAGATCGATGCTTGGGTGGCGCCTGGTAGTACGGCGATGAAACTGATTCGCCCGGACGACCCCGCGGCAATCGTGGATACTGCATGGAGTCCGGGTGTATTCACGGCCTACGCCGTGTCCAACAGAAACCAGTGGCTAGTCGATGCGTTGAACTCCGGACTTGACGCGGTTATCGCCGATGGAACCTGGTCTCGTCTGTACACCGATTGGGTACCGCGTCCCTTGCCGCCGGATTGGAAACCTGGATCACGCGCCGCACCAATCCCCCACCTGCCTGATTTCACGATGATCGCCGCGCGGCATCATCAGCCGACAACACTGCCGGTGCCGAAATCCACACTTGCCCAACTGCGTCAAACATTTCTGGATGTGGAGCTCTACAAACGCGCAATCCCCGATCTACTGATGATCGGGTTGCCTAATACGTTGCTTCTGACCGCCGGGGCAAGTGTTATCGGCCTCATCTTGGGTATGGGGCTAGCTATCGCTGGGATCTCCCGTCGGCGTTGGCTATGTTGGCCGGCCCGGATTTACACCGATGTTTTCCGTGGTCTGCCCGAGGTGGTGATCATTCTGCTGATCGGATTAGGGGTGGGCCCGGTGCTCGGTGGCCTGACGGGAAACAACCCGTATCCGTTGGGTATTGCCGCATTGGGGCTAACGGCTGCTGCCTACATTGGTGAGATTTTCCGTTCGGGTATCCAAAGCGTCGATGCTGGCCAACTTGAAGCCGCGCGTGCACTGGGATTCAGCTATTCGGCGGCGATGCGATTAGTGGTGGTGCCGCAGGGCATTCGCCGAGTGCTACCCGCGCTGGTCAATCAATGTATCGCGCTCCTGAAGGCCTCAGCGCTGGTGTATTTCCTTGGGCTGATCGCCGGCCAGCGCGAGTTATTCCAGGTTGGTCGTGACCTCAACGCGCAGACCGGCAATCTCTCTCCATTGGTCGCGGCTGGGGTGTTCTACCTGATGCTGACTGTCCCATTGACCCATCTGGTGAACTTCATCGATGCCCGGCTGAATCGAAACCAGGCTGGGGGTGTCCCGGAGCGTCCGCTCGGGCTGATCTCGTCGACCTACGGTTCGGAGCTTACGTGACCATAGCGACTGCGATCCGTGCACCGGTATCGTTGGCCTGCAAAGATATTCATCTCTCTTTCGGCGTCAATGCGGTGTTGCGCGGTGTTGATATCGAGGTATCTGCGGGTAGCACGGCCGCGGTGATTGGCCCGTCGGGTTCGGGTAAGTCGACGCTGCTGCGGACCCTCAATCGGCTTTATGAACCGCAACGCGGTGACATTCTCTTGGCTGGCCGCTCGGTGTTGGGCGACGACCCGAACAAGCTCCGTCAACGGATAGGCATGGTGTTCCAGCATTTCAACCTGTTCCCGCACCGCAGCGTGTTGGATAACGTCGCGTTGGCTCCGCGCAAATTACATGGCCTTTCTGCCGCGGCGGCACGAGAGGTGGCGCACGTACATCTCGAGCGAGTTGGGTTGAAAAACAAGACAACAGCTCGGCCCGGCACTCTCTCGGGTGGTCAGCAACAACGAGTTGCTATTGCCCGAGCACTAGCGATGGCGCCGCAGGTGATGCTTTTTGACGAGGCAACCTCAGCGCTGGATCCCGAGATCGTTAAAGACGTTTTGGCGTTGATTGCCGATCTCGGTGCCGATGGTATGACCATGGTGGTTGTCACCCATGAAATGGGTTTCGCGCAATCCGCGTCGGATGCCATTTTCTTCATGGATCAGGGGGTGGTGGTGGAAGCCGGTCCCCCGCAGCAGATCTTCCACGCTGCACAGACCACGCGGCTGCAACGCTTTCTCTCGCAAGTTCTTTGACCTTCCTTTGGCCAATACCAGACACCGCGACTTTAGCGTAAAACGGCAGGGTTACACTGGCCAACTATGCCGGAAACCGAACCCGCTGCACCGGAGGTCACGGAGCTGGCGGAGCAGCTGCACCACACCCTATCTAAGGTATTAGCGATTCTGCGGCGTGGGGATCCTGGAGCAGCGACCGGAGATCTGACCCTGGCACAATTATCGATCTTGATCACGTTGATCAATCAAGGACCGATCCGGATGACGGACCTCGCTGCACATGAACGGGTTCGTACTCCCACCACCACGGTGGCGGTTCGGCGACTGGAGAAGATCGGACTAGTCAAACGCTCACGTGACTCATCTGACTTGCGGGCCGTGCTGGTGGATATCACCCCGTTGGGGCAGGCGGTTTATGCTGAGTCGCTGGCGAATCGGTGCGCGGTGTTGGCCGCTCTGCTCAATCAACTCTCCGAATCTGACCGCACCATGTTAACGAAAGCCCTTGCTCCGCTGGAGAAGCTAGCTGCCAGCGAGCCGACGTCCGGTTTCGCGGAGATCTCCCCCATGCGTCGTCGGGCCTGAAAATCTTTTACTACCAATAATATTGGTTTCCATTAGACGACGAGATTAACCAGCTTACCGGCGACCACAATCACTTTTTTGGGGGTGGTACCGGCCAAAAAAGTCTGCACCTTCTCGTCGGCCAACGCGGCGGCTTCCACGGTGCGCGTGTCGGCGTCGGCGGCAACCGTGATCCTGCTCCGCAGTTTGCCGTTGACTTGCACGGGGTACTCCACGCTGTCGTCAACCAGATATGCCGGATCAGCGGTGGGAAAGGGGCCGTGCGCCAACGAGATGGTGTTGCCTAGCCGTTGCCACAACTCCTCGGCCAAATGCGGGGCTAGGGGTGCCAGCATCAGCACCAAGGGTTCTACCGCTGACCTCGGCACGGTGTCGAGGTGTTGCTTGGTGAGATGATTGGTGTATTCGATGAGTTTGGCTGCGGCGGTGTTATTGCGCAGGGCTGCATAGTCTTCCGATACGCCAGCAATAGTACGATTCAGCAGTCGTAGTGTGGCGCCATCGAGTTGGTGTGCCGGCTGTTGGCTACTTGCGTTGACTACCCGTGTCTTGCCGGTTCGTTCATCAACTACTAGCCGCCATACTCTTTGTAGAAAGCGTTGTGCACCAACAACATCCTTGGTTGCCCACGGGCGGGATGCTTCCAACGGCCCCATCGACATCTCGTAAACCCGAAGCGTATCCGCGCCGTAGCTGTCGCAGATCTGGTCAGGTGAGACTGAATTTTTCAGGCTCTTGCCCATCTTGCCGAATTCTCGAAACACCTCCACGTCGCCGTCTGGGCTCGGAGAGAAAAATTTGCCGTTTCGTTCGATCACCTTCTCAGCGGGAACATATGATCCGCGGATATCGGTGTAGGCGAAGGCCTGAATGTAGCCCTGGTTTACTAGTCTTCGGTACGGCTCTCGTGAGCTAACGTGGCCCAGATCGTAAAGCACTTTGTGCCAGAACCGTGCGTACAGCAGGTGCAACACGGCGTGTTCGACACCGCCAACATACAAATCGACTCCACCTGGATCTTGATCGCCGTGTTCGGCCGGCCGAGGCCCCATCCAGTATGCTTCGTTTTCCTTGGCGCAGAACCGTTCTGAGTTATATGGATCGGTGTATCGCAGTTCGTACCACGAGCTTCCCGCCCATTGCGGCATCACGTTGGTATCCCGGGTGTAGGTCCGCAGTCCCTCGCCGAGGTCTAGCTCAACGTTTACCCACTGGCTTGCCTTAGCCAATGGTGGGGAAGGTTGGCTATCGGCATCATCAGGATCGAACAGGACCGGCGAATAATCTGGTACATCGGGCAGTTCGACGGGTAGGGCAACTTCATTGAGCGCGTGCGGGCGTCCCTCGTCGTCGTAGACAATGGGAAACGGTTCACCCCAATACCGTTGCCGAGCGAAAAGCCAGTCACGCAACTTGTATTCGATTCGTGCTCGACCGCGGCCTTCGGATTGTAAACGGGCGATGATGGCCTTTTTGGCCTCCGGAACCTTCAGGCCGTCGAGGTAATCGGAGTTCACCAGTACGCCGTCGCCGGCGTAGGCGGCATCCGAAATATCACCGCCAGCAATGACTTCAATGATTGGCAGCCCGAATTCGCGAGAAAATTCCCAGTCTCGCTGATCATGTGCGGGGACGGCCATAATTGCTCCAGTGCCGTATCCGGACAGTACGTAATCGGCGATAAAGATGGGGATAAGCGCACCATTGGCCGGATTGACGGCGTAGCGGCCAAGAAAGACTCCCGTTTTCTCCCGATTCTCTTGTCGCTCTAGATCTGACTTCGCAGCGATAGCCCGACGGTAATTCGCCACCGCTTCGACGGGTGTGACGCTGCCGAAAGTCCAGCGTGGGTCGGTGCCGTCTGGCCAATCGGGGGCCACCAAGGTGGCCACCACATCATGGTCGGGAGCCAGCACCAGATAGGTAGCGCCGAACATGGTGTCTGGCCGAGTGGTGAATACTTCGATATCGACTTTGGTGCGATCGTCGACGCTAGCTGAGAACAATGCGGCGGCGCCCGTGGAGCGGCCAATCCAATTGCGCTGCATGGTTTTGACCTTCTCCGGCCAGTCCAGCAGCTCCAGATCGTCGAGCAGTCTGTCTGAGTAAGCGGTGATCCGCATCATCCATTGTCGTAACCTCTTGCGGACCACCGGAAAATTCCCGCGTTCACTGCGCCCGTCGGCGGTGACTTCTTCGTTGGCCAGGACGGTCCCCAGCCCCGGGCACCAATTCACCATCGAATCCGACCGATAGACCAGTCGGTAGCTATCGATGACATCGGCCCGCTCCCCCGCCGACAATGCTGTCCACTCTCTGCCATCGGCTAAAGAGATAGCGCCGCAGTCTAATTCAGTAATCAGCTCGGCAATGGGGCGGGCTTTGTTGGTCGTGGTGTCGAACCAGGCATGATAAATCTGCAAGAAGATCCATTGTGTCCACTTGTAGAACTCGACATCGGTAGTAGCGAAACTGCGCCGAGTGTCATGGCCGAAACCTAGTCGGCTTAACTGACGTCGAAAGTTGACAATGTTTGCGTCAGTCCTAATGCGTGGATGTGTTCCAGTCTGCATCGCATACTGCTCTGCGGGCAGTCCGAAAGCGTCAAAACCTAACGCATGCAAGACGTTACGTCCTGTCATTCGAAAATAACGCGCGTAGACGTCGGTAGCTATATAGCCGAGCGGGTGACCGACATGCAGTCCATCTCCGGACGGATACGGGAACATGTCTTGCACGAAGAGCTTATCGGCGGGCACCGCCGTGCCGTCTGCTGGCGCCAAGGAGCCGACCGGGTTGGGCACGTTGAAAGTGCCGGACTGAGCCCAATTGTCCTGCCAGGTCCGCTCGATACTGCTGGCCAGCTCCGCGGTGTACCGGTACGCCGGTACGTCGGATTCTGTTTCGGTAGCACCGTGGTTGCTACCGGAAGTGGCGGTCGGAGGTTCGGTCACGTCAACAGGGTATAAGGGTGCGACTGACGAGCCCGCGGCCACAGGTTGATCTCGGATTCGTTGCGTGCCGGTCAGATCTTCATCGCAACTGTATTTCAGCCGCGGATACCGCGATGAACAGCAGTTATGGTCACACGTGCAGGCGTGGGAGCCAAGGCCAAATCGTGGGGAAGGATCGACACAGATGATGCAGATTTCCCGGCGCTGGCGGGTGTTGGCCGCAAGTCTAGCTATTGGCGCAATGGGTGTGGTGGGTTTTGCCGACGCTACCGCTTTGGCGGATCCTGCATTTCCGCCCTTACCTATTCCGGCACCGTCTCCTGCCCCGGCTGCGGTAAACCCATCCTCCCCCGCGGCGGTAGGTAACCAGGCGTTGGGAGCTCCGGCGACGGCTCCGGTCCCCTACCCGCTGGTGTCACCGTTGCCCTCTGCGGCACCTGGGCCGACTACTGGTGCGCCGGTCATAGTTCCGGCCAGCTCGGGAACGCTACGCGACTACTTGCAGGCCAAAGGGGTGAAACTTACGCCGCAACGAGTTCAAGACCTGACCGGCCTTAGCGTCACATTGCCTATGCCGGCTCGCTGGACTCCAGTGCCCGATCCCAATGTGCCAGATGCATTTGCGGTGATAGCCGATCGAACTGGCGGCAGCCTATACACCTCGAATGCACAAGTTGTGGTGTACAAGCTGACCGGTAGCGTTGATCCCCGGGAGGCGATCACGCACGGCTATATCGATAGTCAGCAACTGCCCTCCTGGCAGACCACCAACTCATCGTTAGCCGACTTCGGCGGCTTCCCGTCATCGATCATCGAGGGGACATACAGCCAAGACGGTATGGTGCTCAACACCTCGCGGCGCCATGTTATCGCTACCTCTGGGTCTGACAAATACCTCGTGTCTTTGGCGGTAACTACCGCTCTAGCTCAGGCTGTTGCTGATGGCCCGGCGACGAATGCGATTGTCAATGGATTCCGGGTGACTGTGCCTGGGGTGCCGGCTGTGCCGGCTGCGCCGGCTGCGCCGGCTGTGCCTGGGGTGCCGGCTGTGCCGGCTGTGCCGGCTGCGCCGGCTGTGCCTGGGGTGCCGGCTGCGCCGGCTGTGCCTGGGGTGCCTGGGACGGTTCCGGCTACAACGCCGGGCTTGGTGCCCCCGCTCACTCTCACGCCAGCTCCGGCGAGCTGACTTTTTCGACCCGAATGGTTCGGATTGTTGGCATCAGTGACCACGGCGTCAACACGCCGAACTGGCCCAGAAGTCATGCAGGCAGACACCCAAACTCGGGCGTCATCGGTTGGCAAGCTGTTTCCGCAGTTGAAATAGCGAGCAGAAGCTACGCGAAAATGGATCGCCACCGGACTCGTATTGTGGTTCTGTGGTGATCGCGGGAGTGCTGTGTCTAGGGGCGGCGCTGCTTTCAGGCGCGCTCGGGTTGTGGTGGCTACTACACCCGCGGATCCGCCCGCGAACAGCCAAGCTTTCCTGGCTAGCTCCGTTGCGAGCGATGGCGCCCGCGCAGTTAGCCGCTGCCATCATGCTTGCCGTTGGCGGGTTGGTAGTGCTAGTTGGGCCCTCTGATATTGCTGTAGTGACTGTGGTTATCAGCGTTACTGGCGCGTTGGGTACCCTCGTCGCGGGCTCATGGCAGAGCGCCCGGTTCGTGCTTCGTCGACAGAAAAATGCAGCTGACTGCGGTAATGACTGTGCGTCCTGCACTTTGTCTTGTGGTCGTAGTGAACCGATGAAGCCTTAAAGGCCTTTAGGCCGAAATTACTGCGGCAGGTTTCCTGGCGAACCGTAGCCCTTCATCGGCTATCTTCCCGTGTCGTATCAGCCGGGCATCACGCAAGTAATTCCCGTTCAGCCGCCACGGGGTGCGTGACCCCTGCTTGGGTAGCTCATGAATTGACCGGAGCACATAGCCCGGAGTGAACTCCATGAACGGCCGCTCGTCGACATCAGCACTTGGCCGCTCGACCATTACGGTGTCAAAGCTGTTGGCAGACATGTAATTCAATAAGCGGCAGACAAACTCCGCCACCAGATCGGCTTTCAAAGTCCAGGACGCATTCGTGTAACCGATCGTGTAAGCCATGTTCGGTAGGCCGGAGAGCATCATGCCTTTGTAGGCAGTTTCCTTGGTGAGGTCCACGGGTTGACCGTCCACGCTGATGGTGGCGCCGCCAAACAGCTGCAAGTTCAATCCAGTTGCGGTGATGATGATATCGGCGCAGAGTTCACGACCAGACTTGAGCAGGATTCCGGTTGGGGTGAACCGGTCGATGGTGTCGGTGACCACCTCGCTCCGGCCTTGGCGAATGGTGCGGAATAGGTCGCCGTCGGATACTAGGCATAACCGTTGATCCCATGGGTTGTAGTGCGGACTGAAATGCGTGCTCACGTCGTAGCCGGGAGGCAACTGACGAGTAACGAAGTCCTGCAGGAATTTCCGCATCCGCTGTGGCCAGCGCCGGCAAGCCGCGTAGAAGGCCATCTGCCGGAAAACGTTTTTCCACCGAACGGCGGTGTAGGCCAGCTTTTCGGGGCAGTAGCGGTTGAGGGCTTGGGCGATCTTGTCTTCTTCCGGCTGAGAAATAACGTATGTCGGCGAGCGTTGCAGCATAGTGACCCGTTTGGCGCCCGAATCCGCCAGCGCGGGAACGAGAGTGATCGATGTAGCGCCGCTGCCGATCACCACGATGTTCTTATCGATGTAATCGAGATCCTCGGGCCAGTGCTGGGGGTGGATGATCTGCCCGGTGAAGTCCTCGGCGCCGGGAAACTCTGGCGAATAACCCTGCTCGTAGTTGTAGTACCCGCTACACAGAAACAAGAACGAACACGTCATGATGCTTTGCTCGCCATCATGTTCGACACGCACCGTCCAACGGTTCTCGGTGTTCGACCAGTCCGCGTTGACGACCCGGTGGTTAAATCGGATCTGCTGGTCGATGCCGTACATGGCTGCGGTGCTCTTGATGTAATCGAGGATGTGCTCGCCATCGGCGATGGCTTGGCGGTTGGTCCATGGGCGAAAACGGAAACCCAACGTGTGCATGTCGGAGTCGGAGCGAATTCCTGGGTATCGAAACAGATCCCAGGTGCCGCCCATATTCGGTCGTTTTTCTAAGATGGTGTAGCTCTTAGACGGGCAACGCTGCTGCATATGCCAGGCCGCACTTACCCCGGAAATGCCAGCTCCCACGATGACGACGTCACGGTGTTCGGTCATAGTTCCACACGTTATCAACGCAGCGTCGAAACAGTCAACGCAGTGTTGATAACGTGTCGTTGGGCGGTAAGCTCAGCGTCGTGACCATCTCTACCGGGGCCTCTACCGCAGCTAGCCAGATTCGGCTTAACCGAGGGCGAAGGGCGGAACGGCTGTCGGGTGATGACCGTAAGCTCGCGATTCTCGCCACCGCTGAACGTCTCCTCGAGATGCATCCGCTTGCCGGCATCTCGGTAGATGACTTGGCCAAAGGTGCGGGTATCTCCAGACCCACCTTCTACTTTTATTTCTCGTCGAAGGAGGCGGTGCTGCTGACCTTGCTGGATCGGGTAGTCGGCGAAGCTGACGCTGCGCTGGAGACTCTCGTCGAGAATCTGTCCACCAATCAGCAGGTCGATCCAGCCAAAATGTGGCGCACCGGGATTGCGTTATTCCTGGAAACGTTCGGGTCGCACAAGGGAGTGGTTCGGGCTAGTCAGTCCGCTCGGGCCACCAATATCGAAGTCCAACAATTGTGGTCGACCTTCATGCAGAAGTGGATCAGCCATACCACCGACATCATCATGACTGAGCGGGCCCGTGGTGCGGCACCGGAAAATCTGCCCGCCCACGAGTTGGCGACCACCCTGAACCTGCTCAATGAGCGGGTGCTGTTTGCGTCATTTACCGCCGAGCAGCCCTCAGTTCCCGAAGCCCATGTCCTTGATGCTCTGGTGCATATCTGGGTCAACAGCATTTACGCAGCTAGCTGCTAGCTGCGGCTTTGCCTATTCCAGCGGTTATCGGCGCGCGCTGCCATCTGCCGACATAGGTTGCGCCAATTCGGTAAGCAAGCGAGGCAGGTCCATCCGGGGCAGCACGGCCTCGATGAACACCATGCGATCCTGATGGTTGGCGGCAGCGATTAAGGCGTCGTCGAGTTCACCGTAGGTATGTGCCCGAAACGTCACGTGGTTGGTCATGCCCAACGCCCGTGGGATCTGTGCCCACTGCCAGCTCGCGATGTCGTTGTAGGGCGCCGTCTCGCCGTGGATAGCCCGTTCAATGGTGTAGCCGTCGTTGTTGACCAACACGATCACCGGTGTCAGTCCTTCCCGCGCCATGACGCCCAGCTCTTGGATGGTTAGCTGGGCGGCGCCGTCGCCGATCAGCAATACCGGCCGGCGGTCCGGATGCGCTAGTCCGGCGCCGAGCGCCGCGGGCAGCGTATAGCCGATAGATCCCCATAGCGGTTGGCCGATGAAGGTGACCCCATGTGGTAGGCGGTGGGTGGCCATGCCGTAAAACGCCGTTCCCTGATCGGCGAGTACGACGTTACCTGCGGTGAGTGCCTCAGAAAACCGATCCCACAGCATCTGCTGAGTAAGCGAATCATCCGGTTGGGGTTGACCTGAACGAGCCTCATGGGAAGTCAACTCGATGGCGGGGGAGCTAATCCCGCGTCGTTTAAGAATCTCAGTCAACGCGGTGAGTGCCACGCCCATCTCCAGCGGGGCGAACACCTGACCGGCAACGGTGCTCTGGTACTGCCCGATATCGATGTTGCGACTGGAATCGATGTGCTGGCTGAAAAAGCCGCTGACCATGTCGGTGAACACCACTCCGGCAGTCACCAGTACGGGAGCTTGTTCGATAGCGTGGCGCACCGATTCGGCACTCGCCGCCCCCGCGTAGATACCGAGAAAGTTGGCGGAGCTTTCGTCAACCAAGCTTTTTCCCCACATCAAGGTGGCGTATGGTACCACATCGGTGGCCAGCAACGCCTCTAACTCGGTGATGGCATTCAGCCGATGCACCAATAGATCGGCCAGCACGGTCACCTGATGGTTGCTGATCAGATGAGTAGCGGCTTCGGTAAACAGTGATAACGCACGGGGGCTGGTGCCGCCGTGGGAATGCGGCAGCGGTGCGCTGGGCGGTTCGGTGGGGAAGCGCGCCACGTCGGTGGCGATCAGCAAATATCCCGGCCGTTTAACTTCCCGCACTTCGCAGAGCACTCGATCGATTTCCCGGGTAGCGGTTGCGGGCATGAGATTAGCTTGGGCGCAGGTGATTTCGCGACTAATCCGAAGGAAGTGTTCAAAATCTCCGTCACCGAGTGAATGATGCAACGCCCGACGGATGCCTTGGGCGTCTTTAGAAGGCCCGCCCACGATATGCACCACTGGGACATGCTCGGCGTAGCTGCCCGCGATGGCATTGGCGGCGGATAGTTCACCGACGCCAAATGTGGTCACCAAGGCAGACATGCCGCGCAGCCGCCCGTACCCGTCAGCGGCGTAGCCGGCGTTTAGCTCATTGGCGTTACCGACCCACCGGATATTCGGATGGGCGACAATGTGATCGAGAAATTCAAGGTTGTAGTCGCCGGGGACGCCGAATACCTCAGAGACCCCGAGTTCCACCAGGCGATCGAGCAGATAGTCGCCGACGGTATAGGCCGATTCGGGGGAGCCAGTCGGGATAGCAGTCATCAGGACGACGCTACCTGCGTGGTGATCAGTTTAAGGTCAGCTGACGCTTCGCTATTGTGCGAGCCATGACAGTCACCGAAACCCGTGAAGTGGTCATCGAAGCAAGCCCTGAGCAGATCTTCGATGTCATTGCCGATATTGAAGCGCTTCCGGACTGGTCCTCGGCGCATCGCAGCGTGGAACTGGTTGAGGTTGGTGATGATGGTCGGCCGGCAGTGGCGAAGATGGTGGTCAACACCGGAGGCAATGTCGACGAACAGGTTATTGCCTACACCTGGAGCGACAATTCGGTGAGTTGGACGCTGGTCAGTTCCAGCAAGCTACGCACCCAGGAAGGTTGTTACACGGTGACGCCGCAGGGGGATCGCAGCCTACTGAAATTCGAGCTAACCGTTGATCCGGCGATTCCGGTGCCCGGTTTCTTGTTGAAACGCATCCTCAAGGGCTCCATGCAGACCGCAACCGATGGCTTACGCAAGCACGTGCTGAAGGTGATTGGTGGCTAGCTCCCTCAAGCGTGTCTGACCTTCTCGACACGGTAGTGCCGATTACCGCCCTCTGAGTGGGTGATGTTGCTACCTTAGGAGAAATGGCTGTACAAGCATCGCGAGAAATCGTCATTGACGCACCGCCTGAGGAGATCCTTGAGGCGCTCGCCGACATAGCGTCCATGCCGTCGTGGTCGTGTGTGCACAAACGGGCTGAAGTTCTTGACACCTATTCCGACGGTCGACCGCACCATGTGAAAGTTACGGTCAGACTGGTCGGATTTGGCGACACCGAAGTGCTTGAATACCACTGGGGCCCGAACTGGGTGGTGTGGGATGCCGATAAGACTTTTCAGCAACACGCTCAACATGGCGAATACAACTTGACCCGCGAAGCTGATAACAAGACGCGAGTGCGATTTAGCCTCACGGTGGAACCGAACACGCCGGTGCTGGATTTTTTTGTGGATCGGGCCCGCAGGAAAGTTCTGCGTGCCGCGACTGAAGGGCTGCGCAACCGGGTCATGGGTGTGGTGGGGGCGGATCAGTCACCATAGTGGCGCCTTCCCGTAACGCGCCCAGTCGTTTGATCGCCTCATCCAAGGTGGCATCTTCTTTGCAGAATGCGAAGCGCACCAAGTGATTCCACAT
>JAIENC010000003.1 GCA_019751635.1 Mycobacteriaceae bacterium | reverse complement strand
CCACTTTAGTCATGGCATTCAAGCGGGCAGTAGAGATTTCCTGCGCGTCGGTCATTGCGTGCATCGGTCTGCTTGGCGACTGCCTGGACCATTCCCGGCGCAGAGCAGACCGCGCAACCCGAATTGACTACAAGCAGGCAACCCTGGTCGCGCAGCAGCCGAAAACGGATTATGGGTTAGCGCCGGCAAGCCGGATGCCCCAGCGACTGTTCGGCCCTCAACATCCACCGTGTCCAGCCGCACTCGGACACCAGGATGGGCGGCTAGCCTTCGACCCGGACGAACTCCATCAATTAGCTAATCGTCACCACCAGGCAGCAGACCAGACCGGCAGCATTCTCATACAGACCGCCCACCAGTTCGGTCACAATCTGCAGGATACCCATGGCGCCATCAGCGGCCCATCCAACAACGCATTTGCCACCAAAGCCAGACAACGCGAAAAAGCACGCCGCGCAATGCACATAGCGAGCCTCACGTTTGCGGCAACGCTGCGCTCAGCGGCAGTGTCCTACTCGCAAACCGACGTCAGTGCTGCCACAAAACTAGCCTAACGATGCCGCGATACCGTCCAAGATGTCGTGTTCGCTGACAATCAGCTCAGTTATCCCGGCGCGGGTGCGCAGTTCGTGCACCAATTCTTCGACCACAATCGCCCCTCCCCCAATCACGTCTACCCGACCCGCGTGCATGGGCGGCAGGGCAGCACGTTGTTGACGCGACATGGCAATCAACCGTTCACAAACCGCCAGTAGCTGGTCGCTGCCAATACGCGAAAGATGAATGGCAGCAGGGTCATAGGCCGTCATGTTCTGCGCCAGCGCAGACAGCGTCGTCATTGTGCCAGCCAGCCCGATCCAGGCGCGAGCCCGCTCGACGGGCACCACGTGCAGTGCGTTGCGCAACCGCTCCCGGACCAACGCACGGGCCCCCGCTAGCTCGGCGGCGGTCGGCGGATCGGACAACAGGAAACGTTCGGTCAGCCGGACGCAGCCAACGTCGACCGAGACACTGGCCTGCACCCCCTCGGCGTCGCCCAACACGATCTCAGTGGATCCGCCACCGAGGTCAACAACAACGAAAGGCCCTTCAACAGAAGCTAGTTCATTGACCGCCCCGCGAAAACTCAGCGCCGCTTCCTCGGCACCGGTAATCACTTCCGCGGCTGCACCGGGCAGCACCGCACCCAGCACGTCGGCGGTCATCGCAAAAAAAGCATCCCGATTATCGACGTCGCGGGCGGCGGAGGTGGCCACCATCCGTACCCGCTCCACATTGTGGAACCGCAACAATGCGGTGTAGTCGGCCAGCGCTACCCGTACCCGATCCAGTGCAGCGGGGTCAAAACACCCTGTCGCGTCCACTCCTTGCCCCAGCCGGACGATCCGCATCTCGCGGTGCACGTCATAGAGCCGGCCCTGCACAACGTCGGCCACCAGCAAACGGATTGAGTTAGTGCCGCAGTCGATCGCCGCCACCCGGCTCATGCCCACACCCCCGGCACCAGGATGCCAGTCAACACACGCTCACCGGCGAGCATCGCCAACGCCTCGTCACCAATGGGATTGACCCCGCGCCCCTTGGCGAGCGCATGGGCAATCAGCACGTGCAGACATTTAACCCGGTCCGGCATTCCGCCAGCAGAGAATCGGGTCCCAAGCGGTTCAATTGCGTCACGCTCGGCCAGATACAACTCGTGGGCCCGATGGTAAGCGGCCCGCAATGCGGAGTCTTCCCGCAGCCGCTCGGTCATCTGCCGCATCACCCCGGTCGACTCCAATCCGCTTGCCGCCGCGGTCAGTACCGGATGCGTCAAGTAGTACAGCGTCGGAAAAGGCGTCCCATCAGCAAGCCGAGGGGCGGTCTTGACTACGCCTGGTTCACCGTTAGGGCAGCGGTAGGCGACCTGCAGTACACCGCGAGGCGCACGGCCCAGCTGAAGCGCCACCGCTTCTAGGTCGGCTCGCTCAACCACCGGTCTGGGCCGGGCTCGACGAGGTGGGCGGCGCGGGAGCCGATTGCGGGTGCGGGGTGTCGGCGACGGTATGCCACAAGGCGCTGTACCAAGGGCCGGTAGCGGTCGCAGTCGCCGACCGGGAACCAGGCAACGCGGCTTCAGCCGCGCTCGGCGGCAGCTGCACCTGATAGGGAACATCTCCGGGTTTAACAAAGCCAAGACGCTCACGCGCCTGTGCCGCGATATAGGCGGGATCGGCCAGCTTCACTTTCTGCTGCTCTAGCTCGTCGATCTGGCGACGCAGCGCGGCTTGGGTCGCGGCCAACTGATGCATCTCGGTGCGCTGCGCGAAATAGGTGCGTACCGGTCCGGCAACGGTGAGGGTAAGAACGCACGCCAGCACCGCCAAGATAGCGGCCCGGCGCGCGGTAAAACCTAGCCGCTGCTCAGAGCGACGGTCAGCCGAGTCAATGATCAACCGTCGAACGGGCTCCACGATGCGTGGATAGGACTCGGGCAAGGCCCGTGCTGTACCGCGGTCAGCGCGCACAGAAGGCGCGGTCGACCGACGTCTACGCGCCGAATCGCCGGCTTTTCCCGGCCGCGATGCAGCAGAACGGCGCACTATCGTGGTTCCACCGTGTACCGCGGAAACGCCAAATCGCCAGCATAGCGAGCCGCGTCGCCGAGCGCTTCTTCGATTCGCAGCAGCTGATTGTATTTAGCGACGCGCTCGCTACGTGCCGGGGCGCCGGTCTTGATCTGGCCGCAACCGGTGGCCACCGCAAGGTCGGCGATGGTGGTGTCCTCAGTCTCCCCGCTACGGTGGCTGATCACTGTGCGGTACCCGCTGTGGTGCGCTAACGCCACCGCATCGAGTGTTTCGGTCAAGGTTCCGATCTGGTTGACCTTAACCAGCAAGGCATTTGCCACTCCCCGGGAGATGCCTTCTTCGAGCCGTTCGGGGTTGGTGACGAAGATATCGTCGCCGACGATCTGTACCCGCTCGCCGATCGCGGCGGTCAGGGCCGCCCACCCCTCCCAATCGCCTTCAAACAATGGGTCTTCGATAGATACCAGCGGATAGCAGCCGAGCAGATCGGCGTAGAACTCTGTCATCTGTTCTGCGGTGCGAGCCTTCTTTTCGAAGGTGTAGCCCGCGGCGTCGGCACCGGCGGTGTAAAACTCATTAGCTGCCGCATCCAGGGCCAATGCCACATCGATGCCCGGTTTGAGCCCTGCCGACTCGATGGCCAGACTGATCAAATCCAAGGCCGCCGCGGTGCTAGCCACGTCCGGGGCGAAGCCACCTTCGTCGCCCAGGCCGGTGCTCAGCCCCTTGGCTTTGAGCACCGACTTGAGTGCGTGATACACCTCAGCCCCCCACCGCAGTGCCTCCACAAAGCTGGGTGCACCGATTGGGACGACCATGAATTCCTGAATGTCCACCCCGGTATCGGCATGCGCGCCACCATTGAGGATGTTCATCATCGGCACCGGCAGGATGTGCGCGTTCGGTCCACCCAGGTAGCGGAATAGCGGCAGGTCGGCAGCGTCAGCGGCGGCCTTGGCCACCGCCAGTGAGACACCGAGGATGGCGTTGGCACCCAGCCGAGATTTATCGGGAGTGCCGTCCAGATCGAGCAGTGCCTGGTCAACCAGCCGCTGATCGTCGGCGTTGAGACCGATCACCGCTGGACCGATCTCGTCGAGCACAGCTTGAACCGCTTTTTTCACCCCTTTGCCGCCGTAACGCGCTCCCCCATCGCGCAATTCGACAGCCTCATGTTCGCCGGTTGACGCTCCAGAAGGGACCGCGGCGCGGGCAAATGTTCCGTCACCCAGCACCAGCTCGACCTCAACCGTCGGGTTACCCCGAGAATCGAGGATCTCACGGGCTCCGACCTGCTCGATGATGGGCACTAGGGGTTCTCCTTGCTCGGTGTCGTAGTCGGGTCAGGCTTGGTTATCGCTGGCCGTTATGGCTCGTGATGTCCGTTGCCATCCTGCTACAGCGGGTGGCCTGCTGCGTAGGCGGTAGCCCAATCACGCACGCTACGAGCGTAGGTAAGGGAGTTGTTGTAAGCCCGCAATGCGGTAAGCCACCCTTTCGCGGTTTTGAGATTCTTACCGCGCCAACAGAGATAGCCGGCCGCCGATAACGCGGCATCATCAATGTTGTCGGGACTTGCGATTGCGTCATTTGCCGCTACGCCGTACTCACGCCATGTCTCAGGAATAAACTGCATCGGCCCCATTGCCCGCACGGTATCCGGCTCGGCGTCCGCATTGTCTAGGCCAGTGTCGACAATGCGTAGCGTGCCGCCAGTACCGTCAAGACGAACACCACGAATGGGTGGGCGCACATCACCGTTAGACGCCAAGGTGGCGCCGTGATAGGTCCCATGATGACTTTCCACCTGGCCGATTCCCGCCAGCGTCGTCCAAGCGATCTGGCACTTGGGGTTTTCTACTTCGGCGACCCGAGCGGCGTAGGCATAGGCTTCTAAAGCGATAATCGGAATCCTCAGCACCACAGCGCGTTCGGCTGCCCACCCGGCAAGTTGAGCGGCCGGCCGGCCAGCGGCATGGGTATCCACCGGCGGCACCGGATCGCCCGCCGGCGGCGGCACCCCGTCAACAACACCGAGTTGCCAGGCACAACTGGACGCCAAGAGCAGCGCTGTCGCGGCGATCACCGCCACTGCCCGTAACAGACCTATCGGCAACACGTTCCTAGCTTGAGCTACCCCGTCACCACGCGGCAACAGCGGCACGGCATGCAGCGTCATCGGGGACCCGATACCGCGGCCCAGCCGGCGCACCATTCTTGTGCGTTGATCGCACCCAACGCGGTCTCAGCATTGCTCTCCGCAACAACGCTAGCCTGGCGGTGGCTAGCGATTCGGTCCTCAGCATCACGAACATTATTGATGAACTCTAAAACAGCTGCACGCAAACTATTTTCGGCATCACCATCAGCCGAGACGCTAATCGAGGTGATCGAGGCGGGAATCAGCTGCGCCGGCAGCCCTGCTCTGGTGACACGGTTAATCACTTTCTGCGCCAAGGCCAAAGCCGGCTGATGGGTAGGGATGTCATCAAGCACCGACGTGCGTGCCGGCAGTATTTTCTGTGATTTCTCTGCGGTCTTGGCCGCTTCCCACTGCGCCACTTGCTCTTCCAGTGAGATCGCGGCACCGGCAAGCACACCGGGAGCCCGGTTTTTGAGTTTGCGTACCAACGTGTCAGCAACATCGTCGATGGTGAATGCGTGCAGGGCGGCCTCTTGGGCGATGCGGGAGTGGAAGAGCACTTGCAGCAGCAAGTCGCCCAGTTCTTCACACAACTGGTCGGCGTCACCGTGATGCACCGCGTCCAGTAGCTCGTAGGTTTCTTCCAGCAAATAACAGCACAACGAGTGGTGGGTTTGTTTACCTTCCCATGGTCCAACAGTGCGTAGTGTGTCCATGATCGCGACGGCGTCGAGCAACCGCTCACCGCGCGGTGCGGCCGGCCCGGCGAGGACTGTGGCACCAGCCGCCAACCTGGCGATAACCGCGGGATGCCGGGGGTCAGACGTCACCAACACCGGGGCATCTACCCCCAGCTGCGCCGGACGCGCAGCCGGCAACCAGCTAGCCACCGTGACCGACAGTTCCTCGGTGTATTGCACGTCACCGACTAGCAGCGTGAGAGCTTCGATGGGTATCAATGACGGGCGCCGCGGATCAACCACAACGACATTCATCAGCCAATATTCCTTCGCGGCTGCCCATCCAGCGCCGTCACCAGATCAGCAACCATGCGTACGAGTTCAAGGTCGCGAATCCGCGGAGCACCAATGCCGGCCCCAGCCCGGGGTATCGGCACCTGCACTGCTGCGGTAGTAGCCCGGTACTGCGCGCCCGGGTACATCCGCTTGAGCCGCACTTGGGCGGAGTCGGCCAGCGTCAGGGGTGACAACCGCACCGTCGCCGCGGACGCTGCCGCCACTTCGGTGATCCCGACGGCACGGCATAGCAAACGCAACCGGGCCACCGCTACCAGCCGCTGCACCGGCTCGGGCAGCTCACCGTAGCGGTCGGTGAGCTCGTCCACCACAGCGTCAATGGCGCTCTCCGAAGCCGCGGCAGCTAGTCGTCGATAAGCCTCCAGCCGGAGCCGGTCGCTGCCGATGTAGTCCGGCGGCAGATGCGCATCAACCGGTAGGTCGATGCGCACGTCTTTAGGCTCTTCAGCAGTGGTGACCGTCTCGCCGTCCGCCGCATGGTAGGCCGCTCGGTACCCTTCTAAAGCCTCGCCGACCAGCCGCACATACAAATCGAAGCCGACCCCGGCGACGTGCCCGGACTGGTCGACGCCCAGCACGTTGCCCGCACCCCGGATTTCCAGGTCTTTCATCGCCACCGCCATGCCGGCACCCAACTCGTTGTTCTGCGCGATCGTGGCCAACCGGTCATAGGCGGTCTCGGTCAATGGGGAATGCGGTGAGTACAAGAAGTAGGCGTAGCCCCGCTCACGGCTGCGGCCAACCCGGCCGCGCAGCTGATGCAGCTGAGACAACCCGAACGTGTCGGCCCGTTCCACAATGAGCGTGTTGGCATTGGAAATATCCAAGCCGGTCTCCACGATGGTGGTACACACCAAGATGTCGTATTCGCGGCGCCAAAAGCCCTGCACAGTCCGTTCCAGCAGCTCCTCCGGCATCTGGCCGTGCGCAACCACAATGCGGGCTTCCGGCACCAACGCGGCGATCCGGGCGGCGGCGTCGTCGATGGAACTGACCCGGTTGTGCACATAAAAAACCTGGCCATCGCGCAGCAGCTCCCGCCGCAGCGCCGCAGCGACCTGCTTGTCGTCCTGGGGGCCGACGTAGGTCAGCACCGGGTAGCGGTCTTCGGGTGGGGTCAGGATGGTCGACATCTCCCGAATCCCGGCCAGGCTCATCTCCAACGTGCGCGGGATCGGGGTGGCGCTCATGGTCAACACATCGATGTGCGTACGCAAGGACTTGATGTGCTCTTTATGGTCGACACCGAAACGCTGTTCTTCATCAACCACCACCAGGCCCAGGTCTTTCCACCGCACCCCGGTCTGCAACAACCGGTGGGTGCCGATCACGATGTCGACGCTGCCGTCGGCCAAGCCCGCCATGGTCTCGCGGGATTCGGCGGCGTCGGTAAACCGGGACAACCCCTTGATGGTCACCGGGAACCCGGCCATGCGCTCTCGGAACGTCTGCAAATGCTGGTCGGCCAGCAATGTGGTGGGGACTAACACAGCAACCTGTTTGCCATCTTGCACAGCCTTGAACGCGGCCCGCACGGCGATCTCGGTCTTGCCGTAGCCAACGTCACCGCAGATCACCCGGTCCATCGGGACCGGTTTTTCCATGTCGGCTTTCACCTCGGTGATCGCGGTGAGCTGGTCCATGGTCTCGGTGAAGCCGAAGGCATCCTCCATCTCGGCCTGCCACGGCGTATCCGGCCCAAACGGGTGGCCTGGTGAGGCCTGCCGCTTGGCGTAGAGCGCCACCAGCTCGGTGGCGATTTCACGGACCGCGCGACGCGCTTTGGTCTTGGTGTTTGCCCAGTCACTGCCACCCAGCCGGCTCAAGGCTGGCGCCTGTCCCCCCACATAGCGGGATAGCTGGTGCAACGAGTCCATCGGCACGTAAAGCTTGTCCGTCTCGCTGCGACCCCGCTTACTGGAGGCATATTCGAGCACCAGGTATTCGCGCCGAGCGCCACCCACCGTTCGCTCGGTCATCTCAACGAACCGCCCGATGCCGTGCTGATCGTGTACCACCAGGTCACCCGCGGTCAATGCCAGTGGATCCACCACATTGCGACGTTTGGCGGCTAGCCGTTTGCCGCCAGTAGCCGCCGCCCGGTTGCCGGTCAGATCGGACTCGGTGATCACCACGAGGTCGGCGCCGGGAATAACTATGCCGTCTCGTAACGGCCCCTTGAGCACCCCAACCACACCCGGTTGAGGCATGACGCCGGGGTCCAGCATGGTTGCTGGCGTCTCAGCTTCCGCCAGCTGCTCAACCACCCGCTGCGCGGTTCCGGCTCCAGGCGCCACAACCACCGCATATCCGCTGGTCTGCCCACCTGTCCGGACATGCGCGCGCAGCATGGCGAAAATCTCATCGATGTCACGCTGATGCCCCCGCGCTAAGGGAGCAGCGCGAAGATCCAGTTCGACGGCAGATCCGTCGGGCAACTGACTCAACGTCCACCACGGATGGCCAGACTGGCCCGCGGCGGCACGCACCTCGGCGAGCTGCCGGAAACCAGAGCCACCAAGCTGGCTCACCTCCACCGGCGAGTCTGCCCCCAATGCGGCCACCGACCAGGACGCCTCCAAAAACTCTCGGCCCGTGTCGATCAAGTCGCCGGCCCGGGTATGCACCTTCTCCGGGTCACAGATGAGCACCGGTGTGCCAGCCGCCAGCTGATCGGTGAGCAAGGCCACCCCGCCGCCGGCGGGACCGTCGTAGAGGACCGGAAGCAATGCTTCCATCCCGTCCACCGCTATCCCTTCGGCCAGCTTGGCCAGCATCTCGGTGACACTGCCGGTGACGGGCTGCTGCGCGGCCGGGTGCGCTCCGGCCAGCTGGGCAGCCCGAGCCCGCACCTCGTCGCTAAGCAGCAATTCACGACAAGCAACCGCGATCAGCGTCTCAACATTGACCTCGGGGATGGAACGCTGATCTGCCACCGAGAACATCCGCATCTCGGTGACCTCGTCACCCCAGAACTCGATACGCACCGGATGCTCAGCGGTGGGGGCAAAGACGTCGAGCATGCCACCACGAACAGCAAACTCCCCGCGCCGGCTGACCATATCCACCCGGCTGTAGGCCAGTTCCGCGAGCCGGGCAATCACCCTGTCAAAGGCCATCTCATCACCCACCGCGAGGGTCAATGGCTCCATCAGGCTCAGTTGCGGCGTCATCGGTTGCAGCAACGAACGCACCGTGGTCACCACCACTCGTAGCGGTGGCCCCAGTCGAGCGTCCTGCGGGTAGGCCAGGCGACGCAAGACCATAAGCCGCGCGCCCACCGTGTCGACGCCCGGTGACAACCGTTCATGGGGCAGGGTCTCCCACGACGGGAACATTGCTACTGCGTCGGCAAGTACGCCCCGCAGCTCGGTGGTGAGGTCATCGGCTTCCCGGCTGGTCGCGGTGACCACCAGCAGCGGGCCAAGCCGGGCCAACGCGGCCGCGACGAACACCCGCGCACCCGCCGGGCCAACCAGCGACCATTGCGCTGGCCGCTCGGCGGCACTGGCGATCAGCTGCTGAAACGTCGGCGCGGTAAGCGCAAGGTCAACCAGCCCCGCAATCGGGGTATCTGGTGAAACTGGCCCCGATACGGTCATGATCTGGCCATTCTAAAGCCAAACGAGGGCGTCGAAACTCCCGCGGTAGGGCCCTGGCGTGGTCAAGAATTGTGCCCCGTGATGCCGTGCCTAGCGCCAGCAAGCCGCCAGCGGTGCCGCCGAAGTACCGGATTGGCTAAAAGCGCGGCATCGGTGATGGCCGAGATATATTTACGTCGCACGCGGCGTATGGAGTGAGAAGTGTGCGTCGCAACGATGCGGCCATCAACACGGCCCATCGAGGGCATAAGACTGCTCAATCATTGCGCTGGGACCGCCCTTCCCCGGCCGCGAGAAAACCTCACTGCCCGTGCGCTATACGCCCCATCGGCCCTCTCAGGCGCACGACGCCAACCGGAGCCGATGCAGCGCTGCCTAAATCAGCGCAAGCACTTGCCCCACAAGAGCCAACCGATTACTCGTCTCCCAGCTGCGGATCAGCTTCCAAGTGGGTCAGACCGTTCCAGACCAGATTCACCAGATGCGCGGCGACCACTTCCTTTTTGGGCTCCCGCGCATCAAGCCACCATTGCGCCGTCATGGATACCGAGCCCACCAAGGCCTGCGCGTAGAGCGGAGCCAACTCGGGGTCTAGGCCGCGGCGGGCAAAGTCGCCAGCCAAGATCGAACTGACCTGGTTGACGGCGTCGTTGAGCAAACTGGAGTAAGTGCCCGAGCTGATCGAAGCCGGCGAGTCACGAATCATGATCCGAAAACCGTCAGTGCGCTCTTCGACGTAACTCAATAACGCTAGCGCTACCCGCTCTACCCGCACCCGAGACCGATTGTTGGTCAACGAGGAGGTGATGCCATCTAACAGCGCCGACATTTCCCGATCAACAACAACGGCATACAAGCCTTCTTTGCCACCGAAGTGCTCGTAGACAACCGGCTTGGAGACATTGGCGCGTTGGGCAATTTCCTCGATCGAGGTCCCGTCGTAACCCCGTTCAGCAAACAACGAACGCGCGATATCGATGAGCTGATGACGCCGCTCACTTCCGGTCATCCTGGCGCGCGGCGCACGTACTTCCTTGTCCGGCCCTGCCACGACTAGCAGCCTAGCGTTGCGGCACCACCGGTCACCGCGCGCGAGCCGGCCGGCGCTCACCTTCTTACATCAAGCTCGGCTACGGGACGTAAGCGGTACGTCGTCAACCCCGTCAATCAGATCAACCGGAATAGCGGACAAGCACGGTGTCCGCGAATCCGGTTCCACTGCGTGACCGGTAGCCCGAGCAGCAGAATGCATCCGAGCACGAGGTTGCGCAACCGGCCGGGACGCCCCCGCGCACATTCACTGCAAGCCGCATAGCCCCCGTCAGCGGCCGCGCCCGAGTAAGCGAGCCTTTTGCCGACCCTTCGCCACCTGGATCGCCAGCCGCCCCGGCCACCACCGGCTGGTCCAACAGGCCAAGCGGTCCAGCGCCACCATGTGATAACCCAGAAACGGCGTAGGCCACTATCGCGGCACCCCCACCGGTCGGCGCGTTGCCCGCCGACATAGTTGCGGTGATGTCATCGACAATTTCCTGATATTTGTCGACCGCACCGGCAAGATGCCTGCGGTTCTGCGTTCCCTGGACAACCAGCGTAACGATCAAGGCCAGCGCAGCAGCGGCCACAAGGCACGCGACATATTCCACATACCCCCGCAACACTTGGCAGAGCACTACCGCGGCCGCACCGAAAGTGAAACCCTTAAACGTCGCGATCGCGGAGACCACAACTGCGCTTGCTCCGAAAATCGCAAGCCGGGCACCGGCCAGACCCTGCCGCCCCCGCTCAACCTGAGCCGCCTGCGTGGCCAAGACGCTGGCGATCCGCTGGTCGGCCATGGCCGCCTTGTCCACCCGACCCTGCTGCTGGATATTTCCTTGTTGATAGAGCACCGCGGCTTGCCCAGACCAATCCTCGGGATCCGGATAGGCACTGTGGAGCAGGTCAAAGATCTCGTGGGAGAACGTAAGAGACCCGTTATGGAATTCTTCACCTGAGTCGGGGGAACCGAACCCATTCATGAATTCCAGGCATTCGACAACGGCTAGCACTTCGTAGAGATACCCCAACAGCGCCAGCACCTCAGTCGTCGCGATCCCGTAGGTCACCCCAGCTTCGGCGACTGCCGCGGAGAGCTGCACACCCAGACTGGCGAAGTCCTGCAAACCACCTTGCATGGCTGGAGTAACGACGGCTTGAGTGACCGCCGCTATTGCAGCAAGCAATCGCAAAGATCTGGGTGCCGGCTCGGCGGTCTCCGCCAACTCGGCCTCAATGTCCATGGGAGGCAACCCAACGTAGGGATCAACCCCGAGGACGCCCGCACCAATGCTGTCAAAACGCAACTCAACTAAATCCACTTGTTTAGACGGGACGATCTGACCGGGTTTCATGGCCTACACCGACCCCCCTCTCCGCCGCGCTCATCTGCCCCCTCGGCAGTAAGCACAGTTGCATTACTTATAGATAGTATGTATACGCATTTAAAATGCGGGGCAGTCCACCTCCCGACGGCGTCGCAAGGCCAGGGTCGAGCCAGCCGCGCTCGCGGCGTAGAGTCCCAGTCCGAGCATCAGTTGGCCTGAACCGTTATCGCGGCGGGTCGCATGCCAAGATTGGTGCGCAATCCGTCGTGGTGTAATCGGCAGCACATCAGATTTTGGTTCTGAGAGTTCAGGTTCGAGTCCTGGCGACGGAGCGGCGCTCCCCGACCGCGAGCGTGCATCAAGTGACAGATTTCACGGCGTGCCACCGTACGGACACGCACGCTCGCGGATGCGGTGAGAGGTGAGTGGGCGGGCGGCAACAAGCCCCGCAGCGAAGGAGATTCGCCATGAAGATTCACCGTGACATCGCAGTGGTGCTCTTGGCCGCAGGACCCGGAACCCGGATGCGCTCGGACACCCCAAAAGTGCTGCACACCCTAGCCGGGCGCAGCATGTTGTCGCATGCGCTGCACGCCATCGCCAAGCTAACTCCAGCGCATGCCGTGGTCGTGCTGGGCCACGAACGAGACCGCATCGCCCCCGTCGTTGCCGAACTGGCCGATACGTTCGGCCGCAGCATTGAGGTAGCGATGCAGCAGCAACAGCGTGGCACCGGAGACGCCGTGCTCTGCGGGTTGTCCGTGCTGCCCGAGCACTACAACGGCCCTGTGGTGGTCACCGCAGGCGACATTCCGTTACTGGACACCGCGACATTGGCTGGCCTGATCGCTACGCATGCCGACACCTCCGCAGCAGTTACCTTGCTCACCACCACGCTGGATGATCCCACCGGTTATGGCCGAATCTTGCGCAACCAACACAGCCCGGACAACCAAGTGATGGCGATCGTGGAAGAGGCCGATGCCACCGCAACCCAGCGGCAGATCCGCGAGGTCAACGCCGGGGTATATGTGTTTGACATTGCCCCACTTCGGTCTGCACTGGCCCGCGTGCACTCCGACAACGCCCAGCAGGAGCTTTACCTCACCGATGTGATCGCCATCCTCACTCAGGATGGTCAGACCGTCGGCGCTCAGCATGTCGCCGACAGCACACTGGTGGCCGGGGTTAACAACCGAGTGCAACTAGCTCACCTCAGCGCCGAACTGAATCGTCGGATTGTGGCTACGCATCAGCTAGCCGGGGTAACTGTGGTGGATCCGGCCAGCACGTGGATCGATATCGAGGTGACCATCGGCCGCGACACCATCATCCAACCCGGAACGCAACTGCTCGGACACACCCACATCGGCGGGCATTGCGCCGTCGGCCCAGACACCACCTTGACCGACGTCATCGTCGGCGATGGCGCATGCGTGGTC
>JAIENC010000275.1 GCA_019751635.1 Mycobacteriaceae bacterium | reverse complement strand
CGGTGCGTTGTCGGTCGCCGCGCTGCGCATGTTGGGTGAGATCTCCACAGAGTTCGGCCGCAACACTGCCGACATTTCCGATCGGCAGAACGTACAGCTGCACTGGATCGAAGTGGAAAATGTCCCCGAAATCTGGCGGCGATTAGAGACAGTCGGGCTGCAGACCACCGAGGCCTGCGGCGACTGCCCACGAGTGATCCTTGGCTCGCCGCTGGCGGGTGAATCACTCGACGAAGTGCTCGATCCCACCTGGGCCATCAACGAAATCGTGCGCCGCTACATCGGCAAACCCGATTTTGCCGACCTGCCTCGCAAGTTCAAGACCGCGATCTCTGGCCTACAGGATGTCGTACACGAAATTAACGACGTGGCATTCATCGGCGTCCACCATCCCGACCACGGGCCAGGCTTTGACCTGTGGGTCGGCGGTGGCTTATCTACCAACCCGATGCTGGGCCAGCGCATCGGGGCGTGGGTTCCGCTCGCGGAAGTACCCGACGTGTGGGCAGCGGTGACCTCGGTGTTTCGCGACTACGGTTACCGCCGATTGAGGTCTAAAGCCCGGCTGAAGTTTCTCATCAAGGACTGGGGTGTCGAGAAATTCAGGGAAGTTCTTGAAACCGAATACCTCAAGCGACCACTCATCGACGGCCCAGCACCCGAGCCGGTTACCCACCCCATCGACCATGTCGGCGTGCAACGCCTCAAGAATGGGCTCAACGCTGTCGGCGTGGCCCCGATCGCTGGACGAGTATCCGGCACCATTCTCCGCGCGGTGGCCGACTTAGCCGAACATGCCGGCTCAGATCGGATCCGGTTCACGCCGTATCAGAAACTGATCATTCTCGATGTGCCTGACGCCGAACTCGATCACCTGATCGCCGGTCTGGATGCCCTGGGGTTGCCAACCCACCCCACGCGGTGGCGGCGAAATCTGATGGCATGCAGCGGGATCGAGTTTTGCAAGTTGTCATTTGCCGAAACCCGGGTCCGGGCTCAGAGCCTGGTACCCGAGCTGGAAGAACGGCTATCCGACATCAACACCCACCTGGATGTGCCTATCACCATCAACATCAACGGCTGCCCGAACTCCTGTGCACGCATTCAGGTAGCCGACATCGGGTTCAAAGGGCAGATGGTCGACGACGGCAACGGCAACTCAGTCGAAGGGTTCCAGGTGCATCTTGGCGGCAGCCTCGGCTTGGACAGCGGTTTCGGGCGAAAGCTGCGCCAACACAAGGTGATGAGCCAAGAATTAGGTGACTACATCGAGCGAGTAGCACGTAATTTCGTTAAACAGCGCAACAAAGGCGAACGATTCGCGACATGGGCCCTACGAGCTGACGAAGCAGACCTGCGATGAGCAGCGAATCAGACCATTTCTCCCCGACCGAGCTGCGCCAGCTGGCCGAGCAAGGCGCGGCAGAGCTGGACGGCGCTAACGCCATAGACCTGTTGCGCTGGACCGACGAACATTTTGGCCCTGGCTATGTGGTGGCTTCCAACATGCAGGACGCCGTCCTCATCGATCTAGCTGCCAAAGTCCGCCCGGGAGTGCCAGTGATTTTTCTCGATACCGGCTATCACTTCGCGGAAACCCTCGGCACCCGCGACGCGGTCGAAGCGGTGTACGACATTCGGATGCTCAATATCACTCCTGAGCACACCGTCTCCGAGCAAGACCAACTCCTCGGTAAAGACCTATTCGCCAGTGACCCCAACAGATGCTGCCAGCTACGTAAAGTCGTCCCGTTGGCTACGGCGCTACGTGGATATCAGGCGTGGGTGACCGGAATACGCCGGGCCGAAGCTCCAACCCGGGCTAATGCGCCGCTTATCAGCTTCGACGAGCAGTTCCAACTGGTCAAAGTCAATCCACTGGCCACTTGGACCGATGAGGATATGCAGAACTACATCAACCAAAACAATGTGTTAGTCAATCCGCTTGTCCACGAAGGATATTTGTCGGTTGGCTGTGCGCCCTGCACAGCCAAGCCGGCTGAAGGCGCAGACCCACGTAGCGGACGCTGGCAAGGAAAATCAAAGATTGAATGCGGCCTGCACGCATCATGACACTGCGATGAACAGGCTGGTGCTGACCGCGCACGGCAGCAAAGACCCGCGAGCCGCTGCCAATACGCAGACCGTCGCCAAACAGCTCCGGGAGATGCGTCCTAACCTGCGTGTGGACGTCGCGTACTGCGAACAAAACGAGCCGAGTTTGGTGGATGTGCTCGGTAGATGCACCGAAGACGCTGTGGTGACTCCGCTGTTGCTGGCTAACGCCTACCATGCCTTGATCGACATTCCAGCGCAGATTGCTCGCTATCACCGCGATTACCGGATAAAACAAGCCGGTGTGCTTGGCGAGGACGATCGACTGATATCGGTGCTGGATGAACGGCTGGCCGAGCTAGGGGTTTCGCGATTAGATGATTCGCTCGGTGTGCTGGTAGTCGCGATCGGCTCATCACATCCCACGGCAAACGCATACACCGCGACTGTAGCGCCGAAGCTGGCGGCAGGAACCCGCTGGGCTGGTGCAACAACTGCATTCGCCACCGTGCCAGGATCGCTGCTCGCAGCCGCCGATCAGTTACGCCGGCTCGGCGCCGACCGACTGGTCATCGCCTCGTGGTTCCTCGCTCCAGGCATCCTCACCGACCGCGTGTCAGCGTATGCGCACACCGCCGGTATCGCGATGGCAGCGCCACTGGGCGCTCACCCGCTGGTGGTGTCGACCGTGTTGGATCGCTTCGATCAGGCCGCAGCCGAAACCGTCGCCGCCTGACGCCACCTCGAGTGTGCAGTTTATTGACGGCCTCACCCGTGCTTTGTGGCAACAACCTGCACATTCGACGAGTGGGAATGTGGTGCCACATCATCGGAGATAGGCGGCACGCGAGTGGCCCGCGCGTAGACGATGTCGCCTTCCTGTAAAGCCAGCGACTCGGCATCACCCCGGGTGATCTGGGCGATAAACGGACCCCCGGTGGCCGCACTGGTCAACTCGACACGCACTTCGAAACCTAACGCCACTACCCGGTCGACGGTCGCACGGATGACGCCGGCTTGCTCGGCGGTGCGGTCGAGGACCCCGATCGCCATATCCGGCGTGCGCCCGATCCGGATATCGTGCGGCCGAACTAACGCACCGTTGAGCGTCGATACCGAGCCCAGAAAAGACATCACAAAAGCGTTCGCAGGGGCGTCGTAGAGATCAGTCGGAGAACCTACTTGGACAATGCGGCCTTGGTTGAGCACAGCGATCCGGTCAGCCACATCCAGCGCTTCTGCTTGATCGTGGGTGACGAGCACCGTTGTCACGTGCACCTCGTCGTGCAGACGCCGCAACCAGGCCCGCAGATCCTCCCGAACTTTGGCGTCTAGCGCACCAAACGGCTCGTCAAGCAGCAACACTTCGGGGTCCACAGCTAACGCCCGCGCCAGCGCCATCCGTTGGCGTTGGCCACCGGAAAGTTGGCTGGGATAGCGGTTCTGCAAACCGCTGAGGCCCACCAGTTCCAGCAGTTTGTCGACTTTCTCTCGGATTTCAGCTTTGGGCCGCTTGCGGATCTTTAACCCGAACGCCACGTTGTCGCGGACGTTCAAATGTTTGAACGCGGCGTAGTGCTGGAACACGAAGCCGATACCGCGCCGTTGTGGGGACAACCGGGTGACATCGCGACCATTGATCGTCACGATTCCGGTGTCGGGCTGATCAAGGCCAGCGATGATGCGCAGCAGGGTCGATTTGCCCGACCCGCTGGGGCCCAGTAACGCCGTCAACGATCCCGCTGGCACGACAAAGTCCACATGCTTTAAGGCAACAAAATCACCGTGACTTTTGCAGGCACCGTGCACGGTGATCGCATAAGGCGCGGTCATAAAACCTCCTTGCCGCCGCGGCGGGCGTCGAGAACGACCTGAACGATCAGCACCACTACGGCAACACCCATCAATAGTGTTGATAACGCGTAGGCGCCGTATTCGGCTCCGCGGTTATAGCGATCCGAGACCAGCAGAGTCAGCGTTTGGGATTGGCCCGGCAGATTGGACGACACCATGAGGACCGCGCCATATTCACCGAGGGTGCGCGCAACAGTCAGCACAATGCCATAAGTCAAACCCCACCGAATCGATGGCAGAGTGACTCGCCAAAATGTCTGCCACCAGCCGCAACCCAACGTGGCCGCCGCCTCTTCCTGGTCGATTCCTAGCTCATGGAGCACTGGTTCGACTTCCCGGACCACAAAAGGCAGCGTGACGAAAATGCTCGCCAACACAATGCCTGGTAAGCCAAAAATCATCTTGAAGCCAAAATCTTGCTCGACGAAACCCAACGCGCCGGCCGAACCCCACAGCAAAATCAATGCCACACCGACCACCACCGGCGACACCGCAAACGGTAAATCGATGACCGCTTGCAACACGCCTTTGCCGCGAAATCTGTTGCGCGCCAATACTAATGCCGTGGGAACGCCAAAGAGCACGTTGAGCGGGACAACAATACCTACCACGAGTAACGACAAATTCAACGCCGATATCGCTGCCGGCGTAGTGACCCAGTCGACGAACTGACCGAAACCCGGCGCGAAAGATCGCCACAAAATCAGCCCCACCGGAATCACCAGTAGCGCAAAGATATAGCCCACCGCGACGCCTCGAATGAGGTAGCGGACCCGTGCCGACATGGTCATCGGGCCAGCTCCGCCAGTTCTTGGCGTCTGGCCGCCCGTCCGCCGACAACCCGCAAAACCAACAGCATCAGAAACGAAATGCTGAGCAGTACAATGGATATCGCTGCCGCACCGGTCCGGTCGTCGTTTTCGATCAGGGTCCGGATCCACTGGGACGACACTTCGGTCTTGCCCGGCACCGCACCGCCGATCAGCACCACCGAACCGAACTCGCCAATCGCCCGCGAAAAAGCCAATCCCGCACCGGATAACAACGCCGGCATCAGCGCCGGCAACACCACCCGGGTAAAGATCGTGGCATTGCTAGCCCCCAGTGAGGCCGCCGCTTCCTCAGCTTCCTGTTCGAGTTCAAGCAACACCGGCTGAACGGAACGCACCACAAACGGCAAAGTGACAAACGCCAATGCCACCGCCACACCCCAGCTGGTGTGCTGCAGATGCAGACCCACCGGACTGTTTGCCCCATACAAAGCCAACATCACCAAACTGGCCACGATAGTGGGCAACGCGAACGGCAGATCGATGATCGTATCGACTAGTCGTTTACCGAAAAAATCATCGCGTACCAGCACCCACGCAATGAGCAGACCAAAGACCAGGTTGAGCACCGTCACCCCGGCTGAGATGGTCAACGTCACCCGAAACGATTCCAACGCAGCATGGGAAGTGATCGCCAGCAGCAGTGATCCCCACCCGCCCTCGACGGCCTGCCAACCGATTGCTGCCAGCGGCAGCAACACAATCACAGAAAGCCAACCCATGGCCATACCGACCCGCAACGACGTGCTGCCCATCAGCCGGTGGCCTGGGTATAGATCTTGGTAATGCTACCGGTGCCTTTGTCGAACAGTTGCGAATCCACCGTCTCCCAGCCGCCGAGGTCAGCGACCGTCCACAACTTCAGTGGTGCGGGAAACTGGTGGCGGAAATCAGCGGCAACAGCTGGATCAACTGGCCGAAAACCTGCTTCCGCCCATAATTTCTGCGCCTGCGGCGTGTACTGGAAGTTTTTGAATGTGGTCGCGGTATCTAGATGCGGGCTAGAGATAACCACTGCTAGCGGATTATCGATTCGCAGGGTCTGCGGCGGGTTCACATGCTCGACCTGCTTACCCTGCCGTTCGATAGCGATCGCCTCGTTCTCATAGCTGATCAAAACGTCACCGCTGCCCTGGATAAAAACACCGGTGGCTTCTCTAGCCGACCCGGGACGCAATTTGACGTGGTCGCTCACCAACTCGTTGATGAAGTGAAGACCCGCTTGGCTATCTTTACCACCGCCGCTTTGCACGGCGTAGGGGGCGAGCAGATTCCACTTCGCTGAGCCCGAACTCAACGGGCTAGGCGTAATGACTTCCACATCGGGCCGCAGCAGATCATCCCAGTTCCTGATTTTTTTGGGGTTACCTTTACGCACCACCAGGGTGACCACTGAGCCAAAAGGGATGCCTTTGGTGACGTCTTGATTCCATTCCCGGGAAACCTTGCCCGCCTTAACTAAACGGGTCATGTCTGGTTCAACCGAGAAGTTCACGATGTCAGCCGGCTTACCATCAACAACGCTGCGAGATTGATCACCGGATGCTCCGTAGGAGGTGATCACCTGCACCCCCTTGCCCTGCCCGGAGGCATTGAAGGCCGGAATCACCTTGCTCCACCCCGGCTCGGGGACCGCGTACGCCACTAACGTAATGCTGGTGCGCGCATGGGTCGGGGCACCGCCCCCGACGACGTCGCTGGGGCCGCCCGTGCATGCCGCAACCACGCTTGCACTCACCACAAGCCCAGCAAGCCAGCGCCAGCGCCATAGGCTCCCGTTCTGTTTCACCATCGGCAATCTCCCGAGTCCGCTAATGCGTCAACAGCCAGGTGACGATGACCAATGCCACTAGCGCGATCAGGGCCAACGTCACCCGTGAGCGCGGCATCTGACCTGATGCATCAACGCAATGCCCTTACCTAGCAAGCCGTCCAGCCCTATCGCGACGGCATACGCCGCAATCAGCACAACCGGCATCACCACCATGACCTGCAGCACAAAGGCCAGGCCTGACAACCACAGCTCGACGCCATCCCACCAATTCAGGAATCCACCCACGGGGTTCAACGCAGTCGCCGCCATACTATTTTTTCTTGTCTCCACCGACATCGGTAGACAACGCCGCCACGAACGCTTCCTGCGGCACATCAACCCGACCGATAGTTTTCATCCGCTTCTTTCCTTCTTTCTGCTTTTCCAGCAGTTTGCGTTTACGGGTGATGTCACCGCCGTAGCATTTGGATAGCACGTCTTTACGTATCGCACGAATATTTTCGCGCGCAATGATTTTCGACCCAATCGCGGCTTGCACAGGAACCTCGAATTGCTGGCGCGGGATGAGTTCTTTGAGTTTGGTGGTCATCTTGTTGCCATAGGCGGCCGCGGCATCTTTATGCACGACGGCACTGAACGCGTCGACGGTCTCACCCTGCAACAGGATGTCCACCTTGACTAAAGCCCCCTCCTGCTCCCCGGCTTCCTCGTAGTCAAGGCTGGCGTAGCCGCGGGTACGCGACTTCAGCGCATCAAAAAAGTCGAAAATGATCTCACCCAGCGGCATGGTGTAGCGCAGCTCCACACGTTCCGGTGATAGATAGTCCATGCCACCAAGCTCGCCACGGCGGGCCTGGCACAGTTCCATGATGGTGCCAATGAATTCGCTGGGCGCTAAAACGGTGCACTTGACGATGGGTTCATACACCGTGCGGATCTTGCCCGGCGGCCAGTCCGAAGGGTTGGTCACAATCCGTTCGGAGCCGTCCTCAAGCACAACTCGATACACCACGTTAGGCGCTGTGGAGATCAGATCAAGGTCGAATTCACGCTCTAAGCGTTCACGGGTGATCTCCATATGCAGCAGACCCAAGAACCCACAGCGAAACCCAAAACCCAACGCCACCGATGTTTCCGGTTCATAGGTAAGCGCGGCATCGTTGAGCTGCAACTTATCTAAGGCGTCCCGCAGGTTCGGGTATTCAGAGCCATCGACGGGATACAGCCCGGAATACACCATCGGTTTGGGCTCCCGATAGCCAGTCAGGGGTTCTTCCGCACCGCGACGTGCCGTCGTCACCGTATCGCCGACCTTGGACTGACGAACATCTTTGACCCCGGTGATGAGATAGCCGACCTCCCCCACACCGAGCCCAGCCGCCGGTTTAGGTTCTGGTGACACAATGCCCACTTCGAGTAGCTCGTGAGTGGCCCCGGTGGACATCATCGCAATTCGCTCACGGGGGTTGATCTTTCCGTCAACCACCCGCACGTAGGTCACCACCCCGCGGTAGATGTCGTAGACCGAGTCGAAAATCATCGCGCGAGTGGGCGCTTCTGGATCCCCTTGCGGCGCTGGCACCAGACGCACTACTTCGTCGAGCAAATGAGCTACCCCTGCCCCGGTCTTGCCAGAAACCCGCAGCACATCATCAGGTTCGCAGCCGATGATGTGGGCGATCTCGGCGGCATACCGGTCCGGGTCGGCGGCCGGCAGATCAATCTTGTTCAGCACCGGAATGATCGCTAAGTCACGATCCAAAGCGAGGTAAAGGTTGGCCAGCGTCTGAGCTTCGATGCCCTGGGCAGCATCAACCAACAGCACCGCACCCTCACATGCAGCCAATGCGCGCGACACTTCGTAAGTGAAATCGACATGGCCTGGGGTGTCGATCAAATGCAGCACATAGTCCTGCGCGGCCGCATGTGCTGCGTCGAGGCCCTCAACCCGCCACGGTAGCCGCACATTCTGCGCCTTGATCGTGATTCCACGCTCTCGCTCGATGTCCATCCGATCCAGGTACTGAGCCCGCATCGAGCGTTCATCAACAACGCCGGTCAGCTGCAGCATCCGATCGGCAAGCGTGGACTTGCCGTGATCGATGTGCGCGATGATGCAAAAGTTTCGAATCTGCGCCGGCGCCGTGAACGTGTGGTCGGCAAAACTACTGATGGGATCTCCTGAGCTGAAACGTGTGGGGTGAATTGCGGCGGTTCGCGGTCTGCTACCAGCCTATCGATAGGAAGTGGCCCGCACACACTGGGACAAAGCTGAAGGCATATGCTGCCGAGATGGCGTCCCCACGCAAGTCTGGGTGGCAGACGTTGCAGCAGTTTGCGCAGAACCTGGTATTCAGCGAAGCCCCAAAACTGCTCCGCCAGCTGCAGGCGCCAAGCAACCACGCGGCAGTACAGCGAGGCATTGAGCGCAGCATCAAGATGGGCGTGCAGGTGATCACCAGTGTTCTCACACCGCCAGCAACTCCTCTTACCGCTGGCCGCCCGGTGACTAATATCAGCTTTCCTACTGCACAACGAGCACGCACACTGATCTACGCCCCCAATCTGACTGGCCGAACCAATCCCGGTGAAGTCGTCTGGACATGGGTGAGCAACGACGGCAACCCCGCCGGTGGCCAGGACTGCCCAGTCTTGGTGGTGGGCCGCGAACATCGCATCCTGTTGGGTTTGTTGATATCGCACACCGCAGAGCACGCCAACGACTCAGATTTCGTGGAAATCGATTCCAGCAGTTGGGATTACGAGAACAAGCCAAGCTGGATTCGACTGGATCGAGTACTCGACGTGCCCGAGGAAAGCATCCGCCGCGAAGGCACAATTCTGCCGCGTGACATCTTCGAGGTGGTGGCCAGCCGACTACGGACTGATTATTCCTGGCGCTAGCCCTGAGCGATGTAGGACTGCAGTTGCTTCTGCTCGGCCTCGAGTTCTTCCATCCGGGTCTTGACCACATCGCCGATGCTGACGATGCCAGCCAACTTGTTACCCTCCAGCACCGGCACGTGTCGCACCCGGTTATTGGTCATGAGCGCACTAATGCCGTCCACTGTGTCGGACTTGGCGCAGGTGGCAACCGCCGCCGTCATAATCTTGGCAACCGGCCTAGAGAGCACGCTGGGACCATGCTTATGCAGTTCACGTACCACGTCACGCTCAGACACGATGCCCACCAGACCATCAGGCCCCACCACCACCATGGCGCCAATGTTGTGCTCGGCAAAACCAGCGAGCAGCTCTGCCACCGTTGCATCGGGATTGATCGTCACCACCGCCGCACCTTTGGTGCGCAACACGTCGGCAATCCGCATCGAGGCCTCCTGCTGCCGTTTCCCCTAGACTAGGCTACGCCTCCAGCGGTGTGAGTACTGTCACTAATGCGCAGCTGTTAGCTCTTTGACGCACAGAAATCTCGAAAGGATGCGGGCATGATTGAGGTCACGTTGCTTGGCACCGGCAGCCCTATCCCCGATCCCCATCGCGCCGGACCCGCCACCTTGGTACGCGCCGGCGGACAGACGTTCTTGGTGGACTGCGGGCGTGGGGTGCTGCAACGTGCGGCGGCAATCGGCGTGGGCGCCAACAGCTTATCTGCGCTGCTGCTCACCCACCTGCACAGCGACCACATCGCCGAGCTTGGCGACGTCCTCATCACCCGCTGGATCAGTACCCTCGCCCCCGACCCCGCTCCGCTGCCGATTATCGGACCGCCGGGTACCGCCGAAGTGGTTCAGGCGACGTTGACGGCATTCGGCCGTGACATCGGCTATCGAATAGCTCACCACGCCGATCTGACCGAACCGCCACCGATCGAAGTCCAGGAATACACCGAGGGTTCGGTATGGGACCGCGATGGGGTAACCATCCGGGTCGCACCTACCGATCACCGACCAGTGGCCCCAACAATCGGATTTCGAATCGAATTCGGCGGCACCTCAGCGGTATTAGCCGGAGACACCGTGCCGTGCGACAGTCTCGACAAGCTGGCCGCCGGAGCCGACGCGCTGGTGCACACCGCCATCCGCAAGGACATCATTGAGCACATCCCCCAGCAACGAGTCAAAGACATCTGCGATTACCACTCTTCTGTGCAAGAGGCAGCCGCAACGGCGAAACGCGCAGGCGTGAGCACCTTGATCCTCACCCACTATGTGCCGGGAATAGCACCGGGACAAGAGGATCAATGGCGGGAGCTGGCCGCAACCGAGTTCGATGGGACGATCGAGCTCGGCGACGACCTGCACCGAGTCGAGATCAACCACTAGACCGACACGGGTGTGGCGTGGCTGACGCCTGGGAAACACACCTCGCTACCTGATGCTGGCGGCGGCAGCAGCGTCGCGACTGAGGAATAGCTTCGCCGCCGCCGACAGGTTGTGGAAGCGCTGCCAGACCTGCCTGCCCAGTACCTGCAGGACGGTCGTGCTGCCTTGGTCAAAAACCGTCAATGCGGCATTGAACTCGCCGGTGTAGAGGACACCATGCGTCGCCGCAACCAAACCTGGAACGTTGACACGTTCGTACCGGCGCGCCACGTTCAACAAATCCGCACCGCACGTGGCGTAGGCGACCGCCTTGGCACTCAAGCCCTCAGGGTCGACCGTGAGTTTCTTAGGTATCAATGCCGGCGAAATCGCGGAGGCGGAGGTGACGCTTAGCTTCGCCAGTAAAGCTGTCAGCTCCTCGTGGTAGCCGGTCATCACCACCGCGTTGGCCGCACTGGTTTTCGTCACGGTTGACGTGACCGCAACGACCGTCGTGCCGGCGCTCTGTGCAGCGCTGTTTTGCAGGGTGTTCGACTCGGCTTGTTGCCCCGCCAGAAGCAACCCCACAACCACTTCCTTCTGCTCCTGAAGCCTGCCAAGGACATGCTCCAGATCAGTGCGGGCTCCCCAAACCAGGCGGGATTGATTATCAATCTCCTTGCCCGCCAGGGCAATCCAATCACCCAAATGTCCGATGTACTGCGCTAAAAGTTCATCCTCGCCGGCCAAAAGAGTTGCCGTGTCGCCACTAAAAGGCAGTCCGTTGGTTAAGGTGCGCAGCGTCTTCGCTAAAGGTCGCAGGGATGCCGCTTTGTTGTAATACGCATCGCCCGCTACCGGAAAGGCGGCGTTGTCACCGAGGGCGCCTAACGTGGTCGTAACCAGCCGGATCGCCGCGTCGATGACCGTGGTGCGGCCCACGAGCATGGCCGCTTCCCGTGTAGAACGAGACATGGCGCAGTTCCTCCTCTTTCGGCCCTCATCCAAATCGCGCGGTGCGATGCCGAGGATTGGGGCGACCAATACGGAACGCGTTCAATCATCACTGAGCGTGATATGCAGTACGGCTGGCCATGAGCACTGCCGTGGTCACTGCCCACCTGGGCCAGACCTATTCCACCTGGACGTACGGCAACGGACTTAGCCAAAGACGCTACCACGAAGCGCAGGTGACTGCCGAATCTTCGCTAGCGACAAGACACCGCTGAACAGTGCGGACGTAGGCCATCCGGGCAGCCCACGGACCCGATTGAGTGCGCAAACTGTACTAGCCACGAAGAATGTGACCGCCCCATTATGGGCAGACTCAGCCTCAAGCCAGCCGAGTGATCTCCACCGATACCTCAAGGTCGGTGGCCCCCTCACCGAAATAAACGCCTTTCAGCGGCGACACGTCAGAGTAATCGCGGCCCATACCGATCGCGAGGTATTGCTCGTTGATCTCAGTGTCGTTGGTGGGATCGTAATCCCACCAACGACCGATCCAGGCCTGTAGCCAGGCATGGCTCTGGCCGTTGACGGTGTCTCCGATCAACGCTTTACGTTTGGGATGCAGATATCCCGACACGTATCGAGCGGGAATTCCCATGCTGCGCAACATAATCAACGATAGGTGAACATAGTCCTGACAGACGCCCTTACCTTCCCGCAACGCATCCAGCCCTGACGAGTGCACGCCGGTGCTGCCCGGAAGATATTCCAGCTCTCCGTGCGCCCACTGCGCAGCAGCGACAACCGCTTCGGCAGGCTGATGGGATTTGGCGATCCGCCGGCCAACCATGGCCAGGCGCTTGCCGGTAGGGGTGTAAGCGGTGGGGCAGAGCAGTTCATCGAATCGATCGATTACTGCCTCAGCACGCAAGTCGGTCCAGGCGATCTCGGTAGTCAACGGAGCTGGCCGATCGGTCTCAACAACCGACGAAGACGTCACCGACAGCTGCGTATGCGGTACTTGCAGGTCGAATGCCGTTACTGCGGTGCCCCAGTAGTCGACGTAACGGTAAAACCAGGTAGCAGGAACCGTCCCGACACGGTTGAAAATAAGGTTCTGCCGAGCGTTGGATAACGGGGTCAGCCGAGCTTCGTTGTAGGACGCGGTCACCGGTGCGGCATAGGCATATCCGGTGGTGTGCACCACACGCATCCGCCACATTAGTTCTCCCCTTGTTTGACGATCGACT
>JAIENC010000119.1 GCA_019751635.1 Mycobacteriaceae bacterium | reverse complement strand
CGTGATGTCATACCGCTATGCCATACAGCTGGGGCGAGGAGGCGCAAGCCGTCTTGAAACCGGGCTTGCGGGGCTTGGTTCGGATTCTGGGCGGCCCGGGCACCGGCAAAAGCAGCCTGGTGGTTGATGCGGCGAGGGTGCACCTCGCTGATGGTGTCGCGCCGGAATCGGTTCTGCTGCTGACCGGTTCGAGTCGGATGGGCTCAGACGCGCGCGCTGCCTTAACAACGGCGTTATTGCAGGCCGCGGCTACCGGCTCGGGTCGGGTGGCCATTCGGGAGCCGCTGGTTCAGACGGTTGCTAGCTATGCCAGTACGGTGGTGCGCAAATCCGCTGGGTTGGCCGATGCTCTGCCACCCAACCCGGTGACCGGCGCGGCGCAGGACAGCATTATCCGGGAGCTGCTGGCTGACGAATGCGAAGCGGCCCGATGGCCGGCCCACCTGCAGCCGGCGCTGGGCACGGCCGGCTTTGCGACCGAACTGCGCCAGCTACTAGCTCAGTGCTCTTCGCGCGGGGTGGATCCGCGCGAACTGGAACGATTAGGCCATCGTTGGGGGCGGCCGGAGTGGAGTGCTGCGGGGCAGTTTGCCGCTCGATACGCCGAGGCACTGGGCGTGGTCGATTGCGTCGGTGCCGCACTGGCGGCTTTTACTGCCAACCCAGAGTTGCTCGCCGCCGAACACGCCCGAGTTCGGCTCCTGCTGGTCGACGATGCCCACCAACTCAATCCGCAAGCCGCCCGCCTGGTGCACACGCTTGCGGCCGGCACCGAACTGGCTCTGCTCGCTATTGACCCCAACCAACAAGTGTTCGCCTTGGCCAGCCAGACACCGGCGGTGACGTTGACGATGTCGCGGCGTTGCGCGCCCGCCATAGCGCGGGCGATCAGTGGCATTGCCAGCCGGCTGCCCGGCGGCAGCGATAGCCCCGGATCGGCGATGCTGGGCTCTGGCAGCCAGCCCGGATCTGTCCTGGTGCGTTTGGTCGCCTCCGCGCATGCGGAGGCGACGCTGATTGCCGACACCGTACGGCGTGCGCACCTGATCGACGGGGTGCCATGGTCGCGGATCGCGGTGATCATGCGGTCAGCGCAGCGGGTCGGCGCCCAGTTGCCGCGCGTGCTGGCCGCTGCTGGTGTTCCGGTAGCGGCACCGGTTTCGGCGTCGCCGAACGGCAAGCTGGCGGACGTGCCGGTGGTGCGGGCGCTACTGACTGTGCTGACGGTGACCGGTGAGGGTCTTACTGCGCAGTCGGCGTTGGATCTGGTGAGTGGGCCCATTGGTGGGGTTGACCCGGTTTCGCTGCGCCAGCTGCACCGAGCGTTATGCCGTGCGGTCCTCGGCGGTGCAACGGAGGAATACGGTGATCTCCTCAAGCGGGTGTTGACGAGTGAGGCGTCGTTTGCTGAAGCGTGGGCCCAGCCGCTACGACGGGTGCGGGAAACGCTCGACGCGGCGGCCCGTTGTCACCACGACGGTATGGATCCGCAGCACATCCTGTGGGCGGCCTGGCACCGATCCGGCTTGCCGCAGCGCCTGCTGAACGTCATTGACCGCGGCGGCCCCCTCAAGGAACAAGCAGCTAGCGACCTCGATGCGGTGACCGAACTCTTCGAGATCGCCAACCGCTACGTCTGCAACACCGCTGATGCGTCGCTGTGCGGGCTGGTCCAACACGTTGCTGGGGTTGCCCTTCCGGCAGCCCGGCCGAGACCAGCTCACCGAGCAGAGCACGTCGCCTTACTCGGGGTGCAGGATGCGCTGGAGCAGGACTGGGATCTGGTGATCCTTGCTGGTCTGCAGCAGGGTGTGTGGCCAAATGCGGTTCGGCGCGACGGTGTGTTGGCTATCCAGCGGCTGCGGGAAGTGGTGGACGGCGGTGCGCAAGGTGGTGCGCTAGCGGCTGAGCCGCTGGTCGAAGAGCGTCGGCTGCTGGTCGCGGCGATGGGTCGGGCGCGGCACCGGCTTGTGGTGACCGCCGTCACCGGTGCGGCCAGCGGCGCGGGTGCAGCATCCGACGAGGCGGCGGTGCCGTCGGAGTTTTTTGACGAAATCTCCGACTGGGCTACCGGCGATGACCAGTCCAGCGCTCCGGCGCCGATTACCGCTCCGCCGCTGCTATCCAGTTCGGCGCTGGTGGGCCAGCTGCGCGCGGTGGTGTGCGCGCCGGACGGGGCAGTAGACGAGGCCGCCCGTGGGGTAGCGGCCACCCAGCTAGCGCGACTGGCCAAAGCAGGTATCCCTGGTGCCGACCCGGCTAGCTGGTACGGCTTGGCTGCGGTCAGTACCGCTAAGCCGTTGAACGGCGGTGACCACATTGTGACGTTGACCCCGACGACCGTGCAGATGCTCAACGATTGCCCACTGCGCTGGCTGGTGGAACGACACGGCGGAACCAGCCCACGGGATCTGGCGTCCACGCTCGGCTCGGTGCTGCACCGCTTGTTCGCTGAACCGTCGGCAACCGAATCGGACTTGCTGGCCGAACTGAACCGGGTGTGGAAGCGGTTACCGTTTGCGGCGCAGTGGTATTCGGACAACGAACTGGCTCGCTACCGTGCGATGGTCGAAGCCTTTGTACAGTGGCGAAGCCACACGCGACACGAACTCACCGAGGTTGGCGTTGAAGTCGCCGTCGACGGAGTCCTCGACGTTGACGGGGTAGCGGTTCGGCTGGCAGGTCGTATCGACCGAGTCGAACGTGACGGGGCAGATCGACTGGTGATTGTGGACATCAAAACCGGCAAAACACCGGCCAGCAAGGACGATGCCCAACGACACGTCCAGCTGGGGTTGTACCAGCTGGCGGTGGTCGAGGGGCTGTTGGCGCACAGTGATCCGCAAGACCGGGAACCCGGCGGCGCCCTGCTGGTCTATCCCGGCCGGACTGGGGTCGGCGGCCCAGCAGTACGCGAGCAAGACCCGCTGACCCCGGCTGCCCACCACACCTGGCGTGGCCTGATCCGGCAAGCGGCGATCGCAACGCTGGGCCCGCAGTTCATCGCCCGCCAGTGCGATGGGTGTACACACTGCCCGGTGCGGCGGAGCTGTCCAGCCCATGCTTGAGTCAACGCTGTGTTACAGCCCGGCTGAACTGGCGGCCGCGCTGGGTCTTTTTCCGCCCACCACTGAGCAGGCCGCTGTCATCGCCGCACCGCCCGGCCCCGTGGTGGTGATCGCCGGAGCCGGGGCTGGCAAGACCGAGACCATGGCTGCCCGGGTGGTCTGGCTGATCGCCAACGGTTATGCCGCACCTGACCAAGTGCTCGGGTTGACCTTTACGCGTAAGGCCGCCGGGCAGTTGCTGCGACGGGTCCGGTCTCGGCTGGACAGGCTAGCCGAAGTTGGTCTGGGTAGGGACCTGTCTGGGCCGGCTGGCCAGGCGGTGGGCACGCCGTCAATCAGCACCTACCATGCCTTCGCGGGCTCGCTGCTGCGTGACCACGGTCTACTGTTCGGGATCGAACCCGATATCCGGCTACTCAGTGAGACCGAACTGTGGCAACTGGCCGGTGAGGTGGTCAACCGCTATGACGGCGAGCTATACACCGACAAAACCCCGGCAGCGGTGACATCGATGGTGTTGCGGCTACGCGGGCAACTCGCCGAGCATCTGGTGGACACCTGCCAACTTCGTGATATTCACGCCGAGCTGGAAAGGCTGGTCCTCACCTTGCCCGCCGGCCCCCGCCAACGCGAAGGTGGCCCCAGCCAGTGGCTGCTGCGGATGTTGACCATGCAACAGGAGCGGGCCGAGCTGGTGCCGCTGCTTGATGCGTTGGATCAGCGGATGACCGCGGAAAAAGTGATGGACTTCGGTCTCCAGATGGGATTGGCGGCCCGGCTCGCAGCAGCATGCCCAGAGGTGGGGGCGGGTTTGCGGGAACGCTACCGAGTGGTGTTACTCGACGAATACCAGGACACCGGGTATGCCCAGCGGGTCGCGTTGTCCTCGCTGTTCGGGGGCGGCTGCGATGATCAATTGGCGCTGACGGCTGTCGGGGATCCGATTCAATCGATCTACGGCTGGCGTGGCGCCTCAGCAACCAACCTGCCGAGGTTCTGCACGGACTTCCCGCTCTCCGACGGCACCCCGGCGCCGGTCCTGGAACTGATGACCAGCTGGCGCAACCCGCCGACGACCCTGCACGTGGCCAACGCTGTCTCGGCCGAGGCGCGGCAACGGTCAGTCGGTGTGCGCGCTTTAAGCCCCCGGCCGGGGGCGCCATCGGGCACCGTTCGCTGTGCATTGCTAGCCGATGTGTGCGCGGAACGTGAATGGATCGCCGAACAGCTGCACCAGCGCTATCAACAAGCTTGGGATAACGGGGTCGATCCGCCGACGGCCGCCATCTTGATGCGACGTAACGCCGATTCCGGGCCGATGGCTGATGTGTTGCGTGCCCGCGGGATCCCCGCCGAGGTGGTGGGGCTGTCCGGCTTGCTGTCCATCCCCGAGGTTGCGCAGGTGGTGGAGACGCTGCGGCTGCTCGCCGATCCCACGGCTGGCCCGGCGGCGATGCAGACACTGATTGGCCCGCGATGGCGGCTCGGTGCCCGCGATATCGCCGCATTGTGGCGGCGCGCGTCAGTCCTAGCCGGCGAGGTAGGGGCAAGTTTGGTCGATGCCATCGCTGATCCCGGCCCAGCCGAGCAGTACTCCACGCCGGGATATCAGCGCATCAGCACGCTCGCCGGTGAGCTCGGGCAGTTGCGTAAGCATCTAGGGCAGCCGCTGCCGGATCTTGTCGCCGAGATTCGCCGAGTGCTGGGGATCGACTGCGAGGTGCGCGCCGCGGCGCCAGCTTGTTCAGGCTGGACGGGCACCGAGCATCTGGAGGCTTTCGCTGAGGTGGTTGCCGGCTATGCCGCCCGGGCCGGCACGTCGATAGCCCCCGCATCGGTGGCGGGTTTGTTGGCTTACTTAGATGCGGCAGCAGTTATCGAAAAAGGATTGCCTCCCGCACAAGTAGCCGCCGGGCCGGGCCGGGTCCAGATACTCACCACGCATGCCGCCAAGGGTTTGGAATGGCAGGTAGTCGCGGTGGCGCATTTATCCGCCGGGGTTTTCCCCTCGACGGGTTCGGCGCGCACCTGGCTTACCGATGCCGGCGAACTGCCGCCGTTGCTGCGCGGAGACCGCGCCGAAGAAGGGGCGCCGGGTATCCCAGTTTTGGATATGTCGGATGTATTCGATCGAAAACAATTGTCGGACAAGATCTCTGCGCATCGTCAGCAACTTGAGGCCCGCCGTATTGATGAGGAACGGCGACTGCTGTATGTGGCGATCACTCGAGCCGAGGACACTCTGCTGCTTTCTGGCTATCACTGGGGGACTACCGGTGCCAAGCCGCGTGGACCGTCGGATTTTCTGCATGAGCTCAAAGACGTCATCGAACGTGCTGGTGACGACTCTATGGTTGTCGAACAATGGGCTCAGGCTCCGCCGGAAGGGTCACGAAACCCGTTGCGGGAAAGCGCTGTTGAAGCGGTATGGCCGGATGATCCAATAGGTGCCCGACGTGGTGATATCGAACGCGGCGCGGCGTTGGTATCTGCGGCAATGGCAACGGATTTTGTTGTGCCTGAAGATGTTTGGGGTTGGTCTGCCGAAGTCGAAGCATTGTTAGCTGAGCACGCCAGCGGCGAGCAACTATTACCTGCGCAGAAGCCGCAGCACATGTCGGTGAGCGGTCTGGTTGAGCTGGCTCGCGGCCCCGGCCGCGCGACCGCTTTGTTGGGGATTCGGCAGCCATCGCAACCTCAACCACATGCTTTGCTAGGAAATGCTTTTCACGCGTGGATTCAAGATTTCTACGGCGTCCCGCAACTGTTCGAGCTCGATGATGCGTCGGGGTTTGATACCGGCTTGGTCGATACTGAAGAGCTAGCGGCGCTGCAGGCGGCATTTATTAAGTCACCGTGGGCGTCGCGCAGCCCGATCGCCGTCGAAGTTCCTTTTGAGATGCCAATTAGCCACCTCCTGGTGCGCGGGCGTATCGATGCGGTGTTTGCCGACGCCGACGGCGGTGTGACAGTGGTGGATTGGAAGACTGGTGAGCCGCCGGTTGGGGCTCAAGTCAGGCGTCAAGCCGCGGTGCAGCTTGGTGTGTACCGATTAGCCTGGGCGGCGTTAGTGGGCTGTCCAGAGGATTCGGTACGCACAGCTTTTCATTACGTCCGTGCCGGGATTACGATGTCACCCGAGACGCTGCCCGGTTCAGCGGAGTTAGCCGATTTGCTGCGAGAAGCTTAACTCGCGCGTTCACGGGGCGTCGCGGCGGCCCACCCTGCGACGCTATTGCATCGATCCGAACCCGGATTTTCGGTCTCACTGGTCGGGAACTGTGTAGCTTGTGGCCAAAAAACGGCCCGGAACTGTCCATAAGCTGCACACTCGATGGCGTGCGCGGGTGTCCACACACGATTGGCTGCTGCGGGCGTCGTGGTTTCATAGTTATCGTGCGCTGGGGCAAACCGATAACGGACCGTCGTGGGCAAGGGTAGGTTGCGCAAGCTCGGTGGTCTTGGTGGCACCTCGACCCATCAGCCGGGGCATCAACTTGTCGGCGTGCTGCGGATGCCGCATGGTCCGGTTAGCCCGGTTCGCGTTATTGCGCGCCGCATTGGCATTGCCTTGGTGTTGTTATGTGCAGCGGCGCTGCTGGTCTACCTTGATCGTGGCGGATACCACGATGCGCGTGGCGACAGCTTGAGCTTTCTGGATTGCCTGTACTTCGCGGCGGTAACACTGATGACTACCGGGTACGGAGACATCGTCCCGTACAGCGAGATGGCGCGGCTGGTCAATCTTGTGGTGTTTAACCCGCTCAGAATCATTTTCTTAGCGGTGGTGATTGGCACCGCGTTGGAGCTGCTTTCTGAGCGGTCCCGCCAGGCTTGGAAGATTCAGCGTTGGAGGAGCAAGGTGCGTAACCACACCATCGTCATCGGCTACGGCACCAAGGGAAAGTCGGCGGTAGCCACGTTGCTGGGCGATAGGGATGGCTCGAACGAGATTGTGGTGGTCGATACCGACCCGATGAGTCTGGATCAGGCGACGGCGGCCGGGCTGGTCACCGTGCGTGGTGACGCCACCAAAGCCGACGTGTTGCGATTGGCGGGCGCCGCGCACGCGTCCTCGATCATTGTTGCCACCAACCGCGACGATACTGCGGTGTTGGTCACGCTAACAGCTCGGGAACTGGCGCCCACAGCCATGATTGTGGCGTCCATTCGTGAGGCCGAGAACCAGCACCTCGTGCAGCAGTCGGGCGCAGACTCGGTGGTGGTCTCCTCGGAGACCGCTGGTCGGCTCCTTGGTATCGCTACGGGTACACCCAGTATCGTCGCGATGATTGAAGACCTGCTCACTCCGCACGCCGGGTTCACTGTCGCTGAGCGGGAAGTGGAGCAGGCTGAGGTAGGCGGGTCGGCCCGGCATCTCAGCGATATCGTTCTCGGCGTGATTCGCGATGGCCGATTGCTGCGGGTTGACGCTCCGGAGGCGGACGCCATCGAAGCTAACGACCGGCTGCTGATTGTCCGCAATGTGGGACGCTAGCGACGTCGCGTGAATTTTTGGCTACGCAATGTTCCGTTGCTGTCCCGAACCGGTGTAGACCGGGCTGATTGGCTGCGGACCGACGCCGACGCCGCGCTAGCCGGCTGGGGTCAGGCAGCGTTGTTGCGGGTGGACCCACGCAATCGGGTAGTGGTGGCTGATGGCCAGGTGCTGCTTGACGCGGCGATTTCGCTGGCCGAACAGCCGCCACCGGAGGCGGTCTTTCTGGGTTGCATCGAGGGTGATCGTCAGGTGTGGGCAATTCGCAGCGAGTTGGTAGCGCCACAGGATTTGGATGTCGTTACTGAGGTGGCCGATCTGCGTCGGTGCGGGCAGATGCTCGACGACGTCAGCGCTCAACTGGTAGCGACGGCCACCGCACTGCTGAATTGGCATGACCGGGCCTGTTTCAGCAGCGTGGATGGCTCGCCGACCAGGCCGGGCAGGGCTGGCTGGTCGCGGATTGACCCGAGTACTGGCCATGAGGAGTTCCCTCGAGTCGATCCGGCGGTGATCTGCTTGGTCCATGACGGTGGCGATCGTACGGTGCTTGCCCGCCAGAGCAGTTGGCCACCGCGGATGTTTTCGTTACTAGCCGGCTTTGTCGAGGCAGGGGAATCCTTCGAAGCCTGCGTTGTTCGAGAAGTCCGCGAGGAGATTGGCCTCACCGTCCGCGATGTGCGCTATCTCGGTAGCCAGCCGTGGCCCTTCCCGCGCTCACTCATGGTGGGTTTTCATGCCGTGGGCGACCCTGATCGCGAGTTCTCTTTCAACGACGGTGAGATCGCCGAGGCGGCGTGGTTTACTCGCGATGAAATACGTGCCGCCCTGGCCGCCGGCGACTGGACCAGCGGGCCGGAGTCGACGCTGCTGCTACCTGGCGCAATCTCGATTGCCCGCGAGATTATTGAATCGTGGGCGGCACTGGACTAGGGCAGTGCGCTGGTCGATCTCGCCGCGATATTCTCACCACCTACCCGGGTGCAGGGACACACCGACATGCGCTGTGGCGCCGCCCACGTGCACGGTAACTCCCGCGCCGTCATGCCATTCGTGTTCGTGCCAGCCATGGTCATGCCACCCGTAGTGATCGTGGTAGGTAGGGATATCACTGGCCGGTGCCGCGGCGGCGGGACCCGCTAGGCCCAGGGCGGCGGCGGCCAAGGCGCCGGTGGCGATGCAGGCAGATCCGATCTTGTTCATTGTCGACCTCTTCGTTGTGGTGGGGTACTGACCGGTTGTGTCGGTTTGCTGTGTCATGTATCCATCACAGCAAGCAGATGTCATCAAGTCCAATGATTAGTATTGATCGATTCCATCTCTAAAATAGATAGTCTTAGTGGATGGAGTTACGCCAGCTTGAGTACTTCATTGCGGTGGCTAGCGAGATGAATTTCTCCCGGGCCGCGCAACGGGTTCATGTGGTTCAGTCCGCCTTGTCCACCTCGGTGGGCAAGCTGGAAAAAGAACTCGGCGTGGAACTGTTCGACAGATCCAGACAACAGATCACCATCACCCCAGCCGGCGAACTGTTTCGCGACCATGCCCGCCGCGTGCTGCATGCGGTGTCCTTGGCAAAGGACTCGATGAGTCAGTACCGCGGTGAACTCTCGGGCACCGTCGAGTTCGGATCACTCATATCGTTCAGTACGTTAGATGTACCCAAGGTGCTGGGGGAGTTTCACCGCAACTATCCGCTGGTGCGAATCAGGCTGCGGCAAAGCCAGATTGAGCAGATGGCATATTTTTCTGCTATAGCAGACGGTTCGCTTGACCTGGCTTTGGTCTCCGCGCCGGATCGTTTTCCGGCCACTGTGCACATGCGGTTGCTGTCTGAAGAACCAATGCTGTTCGTGTGCCGGCCGGATCATCAGCTGGCTCAGCAGAACCAGGTCGAGATCAGCGATCTTGCTGCAGAAGACCTCATCGGTTTCCCCGCCCAGTTCGGACTGCAACGTGTGGTGGTTAACGCATTCTCCGCGGCCGGCATCACCCCACGCATGTCGTACGAAGTGGCTATCGACTTCTCGATAGCAGCCGGCCTGGTGCGACATGGTTTGGGCAGTATTTTCATGCCAGCCAGTGAAACCAATCGGTTTCCCGATCTCCGCGCACTACCGGTGCACCCTATGCTGCGGTGGAAAATCTTCCTCGCCCGTGCCGCCCAGGAAGAACTCAGGCCCGCCGCCGCTAGGCTCGCTGAACTCCTGATTGCATCAGCCCCCGCGATATCCGCAACTGATTGACACCCCAAGATGGACCACATGCCGATGGCTGTTGACCCACTGCTTGCTGGGCTCGACGACGAACAACGGGCGGCAGTGCTGGCGCCGCGGGGGCCGCTCTGTGTATTGGCCGGTGCGGGCACCGGTAAGACCCGCACCATCACACACCGCATCGCCCGGCTCGTCGTAAGTGGGCACGTCGCCGCCGGCCAAGTGCTGGCCGTGACCTTCACGCAGCGGGCCGCCGGTGAGATGCGCAGCCGATTGCGGGCGCTCGGTGCCGAGACCGGCTCTCGGGTCGGCGCGGTGCAGGCCTTGACATTTCACGCCGCCGCGCACCGCCAGCTCAGGTATTTCTGGCCACGGGTAATCGGTACCACCAGTTGGCAAGTGCTCGACAGCAAGTTCGCTGTCGTCGCCCGAGCGGCAAGCCGGTGTGGGCTCCAGGTCGGCACCGATACCGTGCGAGATCTTGCCGGCGAGATCGAGTGGGCTAAGGCGTCATTGATCACCCCCGAGCAGTATCGGACCGCGGTGGCGGCCGCCGATCGGGAGAGTCCGCTCGCCGCCGCCCAGGTCGCTAGCGTGTACGCGGCGTATGAATCCCTCAAAAACGGCGATACCGTTACCTTGCTCGACTTCGATGATCTGCTGCTGCATACCGCCGCGGCAATCGAGAACGATGAGAGCGTCGCTAACGAGTTTCGGGATCGCTACCGATGTTTTGTGGTCGACGAGTACCAAGACGTTACCCCCCTGCAGCAGCGGGTATTGTCCGCTTGGCTGGGCGATCGAGATGACCTCACCGTCGTCGGTGACGCCAACCAAACCATCTACTCATTCACCGGGGCGACGCCACGCTACCTGCTTGGCTTCTCACGCCGGTTTCCGGACGCGACGGTGGTGCGCCTGGAACGTGATTACCGCTCCACTCCTCAGGTGGTGGCGTTGGCAAACCAGCTGATTGCCACCGTCCGTGACCGAGTGGCAGGTAGCAAGCTGCGCCTCATCGGGCAGCGTCCGGCGGGGCCGAAACCGTCCTTTCATGAGTACGCCGATGAGACGGCGGAAGCTACCGCGGTGGCGGCCTCGATAGCTGAGCTCATCACGGCTGGTGTCGCCGCGGCCGAAATTGCGGTGCTCTACCGGGTCAATGCGCAATCTGACGTTTACGAGCAGGCTTTGGCTGAGGCCGGCATCGCCTATCAGGTGCGTGGCGGTGAAGGATTTTTCAGCCGTCAGGAAGTCAAGCAAGCCCTGTTGGCCCTGCACAGGGCTGCGCAACGCAGCCCCGTTGCCGAGGAGGGGTTGTCGCACGCGGTGCGGCAGGTGCTAGAACCGTTGGGGCTGACACCGACACCACCCGCTGGTGTTCAGGCTAGGGAACGGTGGGAATCGCTGTCGGCATTGGTTCGACTTGTTGACGACGAAGTGGTGGCGCGTCCGCAGTTGGAGCTACCTGAGCTGTTGACAGAACTACGGCTTCGCGCCGAAGCCCGGCATCCACCAGTAGTGCAAGGCGTCACGCTGGCCTCTTTGCACGCCGCTAAAGGCTTGGAATGGGACGCGGTGTTTCTGGTCGGGCTGGCTGATGGCACGGTGCCTATCTCGCACGCGCTGACGCACGGCCCGGACAGCCAAGCCGTCGAAGAAGAACGCCGGCTGCTTTACGTGGGAATCACCCGGGCCCGCGAGCATCTAGCACTCAGCTGGGCCCTATCGCGAAACCCAGGTGGGCGCCAAAGCCGCAAACCGTCACGTTTCCTCAGCGGCATCCTCCCCCCGCCGGATGTGCCAGCCAATCGGCCGCAACGCAAACGCGGCAGTACCGGGCACTGCCGGATCTGCGGCAAGCCGCTGAGCGGTCCGGCGGCCCTGATCGTGCGGCGTTGCCAAACCTGCGCTGGCGACGTCGACGAGGAACTACTGCTGCAGCTTAAAGACTGGCGGCTGCGCACTGCGCAACAGCAGAGTGTGCCGGCCTACGTTGTCTTCACAGACAGCACGTTGGCGGCGATCGCTGAACTGCTGCCCACCACTAACGCGGCCTTAGTCGCGATCCCCGGTATTGGCGCCCGAAAGTTGGAACAATATGGGTCGGAGGTGCTCCAACTGGTCCAGAACCGCGCCGGTGCGCAGCCCTAGCGGCCTCGGTTTTAGCGCACTGCCGCATCCGGTTCGGCGAAACCGGGGATCAGTGCCTCCGATAACGCTTTGGCTGGCACATGGGCGTCCAGCTGGCACATGATGGCGCAGCCCCAGGCGAGCACCCGCAGCGGAATCGCGAGTTTAGGTGGAAGATCCAGCTGTCGCGCTGTCTTGATCTGGGCGACCGACCGATCAAGCTGACGTGCACTCATCTTTTGTAGCCAGGCGCGGGTGTAGTGGAAGACCTCAACTTCGATGGGCTCGACATACTGACGCAGCATCTCATCGAGGTCGCGGACCGAAACCTGCTGGCCCCTCTGGATGAATCCGGCTTTTTCCAACGTGGGCAACAGCAAGTCATAATTTTTGTCGCGAGCGAGTCGAATCGTCATCCCGAGTTCGACCGGGAAGCCGCCGGGGAGCGGTGCTACCGCGCCGAAATCGATCACCCCCATCCGGCCATCGGGCAGCAGCATGAAATTGCCGGGGTGCGCATCGCCGTGCATCATCTCCAGCCGGCGTGGCGCGTCGAAAGTGAACTCCGCCAGTCGAAGGCCGAGCAGGTCACGTTCGTGGGTGGTGCCGTTGCGGATGATCTCCGACATCGGCACGCCTTCCAGCCATTCCTGAATCACCACTTTGGGGGCGCTGGCCACCACGTGTGGCACCACGAAATGCGGATGGTTGTGGTAGGCCTTAGCGAAGGTCCGTTGGTTGGTGGCTTCCAGCCGGTAGTCCAGCTCCATCTCGGTGCGGGTGATCAGCTCATCGACCACGCCCTGCACGTCCGCCCCGGGTGCGAGTTGTTTGAGCACGCTGACTATGCGCTGCATGCTCTTCAAGTCTGCGCGCAGCGCTTCGTCCGCGCCGGGATATTGAATCTTGACGGCGACCTGGCGGCCATCCGACCACACCGCCTTATGCACCTGCCCGATACTGGCCGAGGCCACCGGGGTGTCGTCGAAGGACTGGAATCGCTGCCGCCATGCGGTGCCGA
>JAIENC010000038.1 GCA_019751635.1 Mycobacteriaceae bacterium | reverse complement strand
GAGTTTCGGCGGGCAGATGTGCGGTGAAATGCCGGCTGAACCTGGGCGAGGGGATGATGCGATCTTTCCCACAGATCACCAAATGCGCTGGTATGCAGGTCTGGGCCAGTTCCTGCAAGCCGTGCAGCAGCAGCGCTTTGACCATCAACTGGAAATAAGCCGGGCAGTGCGCAACGTCGTCGATGCAGCTGAGCAGCTGCTCATCGCTGACCCCGGCGGGTGCTGCGCTGATCGCGTAGGTGGCGAGCCGGCGGCTCCACGGCAGCCGCAGCACTCGCGGCCCCAACAGCCAGGCCAGCACCAGCAGCGGCACGCCCAGCACGAATTTAGCGATCACCTCGAACTTCGCGGGGCTCCAGCGCGTCCAACCACCGGCCGGTGCGATGCCGGTGACGGTGCGGGCCCGGCCACGGGCCGCCAGCTCAAACGCCACCCAGCCGCCCAGCGAGTTGCCGACAATGTGGGCGGTTTTCCAGCCTAAATCGTCGAGTTGCCGCTCGACTTGGTCGGCTAACACCGCCGAACTCAGAAACCAAGTCCCAACGGACGGCCCGCCGTTGTGGCCGGCCATGGTCGGGGCGAACACCTCATACCGGCCGGTTGCGGCTAACTGCTCGGCCACGGTCTGCCACACCGTCTGAGACAACAAAAACGGATGCAGCAGCAGCACCGGTTCGCCGGAACCTAGGTGAATCGGTGCGCGGGGTGTCATTGACGGCATATGGCGACGGTAGGGCGATACCCGCGGTACCGCAAACAGGGTCGGCGAGCAGCGTGAAAAGATCGGGTCACTATGAGCACCGCTATCGGACCGCGTCGCGTCTTCTCCGGCGTGCAGCCCACCTCTGACTCTTTGCACCTCGGCAACGCGTTAGGGGCGGTGGCTCGCTGGGCCCCACTGCAGGACGAGCACGAGACGTTTTTCTGCGTGGTCGACTTGCATGCCATCACCATTCCGCAGGACCCCGCGCTGCTGCGCCGCCGCACGCTGGTCACCGCCGCCCAATATCTGGCGCTGGGTATTGATCCGGCCCGCAGCACCATTTTTGTGCAGAGCCACGTGCCGGCGCACACCCAATTAGCTTGGGTGCTGGGCTGTTTCACCGGTTTCGGTCAGGCTTCGCGGATGACGCAGTTCAAAGATAAGTCGGCGCGTCACGGTAGCGATTCGGCCACCGTCGGGTTGTTTACGTATCCGGTGTTGCAGGCGGCCGATGTGTTGGCCTACGACGCGGAGTTAGTCCCCGTCGGTGAAGACCAGCGCCAACATTTGGAGCTGGCGCGCGATGTCGCGCAACGGTTCAATAGCCGCTTCCCTGACACCCTCGTTGTCCCGGAGTTGCTGGTTCCTCGAGTCACCGCCAAAATCTATGACCTGCAGGACCCGACATCGAAGATGAGCAAATCGGCGGCCACCGATGTTGGGCTGATTAATTTGCTCGACGATCCGGCGTTGTCGGCGAAGAAGATTCGCTCGGCGGTGACCGATAGCGAACGTGAGATTCGTTACGACCCGGAAACTAAGCCCGGTGTCGCCAACTTGCTGAGCATTCAGTCCGCGGTGACCGGCGTCGAACCCGCCGCGTTGGTGCAGCGCTACGCCGGCTGCGGCTACGGTGATCTGAAGAAAGACACCGCGCAAGCTGTTGTCGAGTTTGTCACACCAATCAAGACTCGGGTTGAGGAATTTCTGGCTGATCCCGCTGAGCTGGCGGCTATCCTCGCCGCGGGAGCAGCCCGGGCGCAGGAGGTAGCCGGCGCAACCATTGATCGGGTCTATGACCGGCTGGGGTTTCTTCAGCCGCCGAATCTCGGGTAGTTGCGTCTAGGTGAGCAGATGGTCCGAGCTGCGTGCGCGATTCGACTGGTGTGATCACGTTGTCCGCGCCTATCAGCGTTTCGACAATTGCCGGGGTACTTTTTTTGCCGCTGGCCTGACTTATTACACGATCTTTGCGGTACTTCCGTTGCTCATGATCGGTTACGCGGTGGTCGGATTCGTGTTGTCCAGCCAACGCACACTGCTGGCTACGATTGACGATCGGATTCGCTCGGCGGTGTCCAGCGAATTAGCCCAGCAGCTGGTGGGGTTGATGGATTCCGCGATCGCATCTCGCGCATCGGTAGGGGTGGTGGGTTTGCTGACTGCGCTGTGGGCAGGTTTGAGCTGGATGTGGCATCTACGAGAAGCGCTGAGTCAGATGTGGGGGCAGCCTGTTGCGCCAATCGGTTTTGTGCGCACCAAAGTTTCTGATCTTGCCGCGCTGATCTCGTCTTTTATTGTGGCGCTGCTCATCATTGCGCTGACCGTGCTAGGCAATGCAACCCCCATGGCTACATTGCTGCGCTGGCTGGGTATTCAACATGTTTCAGTTCTGCACGCTATCTTGAGTGGGCTCTCGCTGCTGGTATCACTACTAGTTTCGTGGGGGTTCTTCACGTGGGTGATAGCCCGGCTGCCGCGAGAACCGATCGGATTACTGCCGTCGGTGCGGGCCGGGTTGCTAGTAGCTATCGGTTTCGAGCTGTTCAAGCAGGTGGCGTCCATCTATCTGAGAGTGGTTCTGCGCAGTCCGGCGGGGGTGGCGTTCGGGCCGGTGTTGGGTCTGATGGTGTTCGCTTATGTCACTGCCACCATGATTCTCTTCGCTACCGCGTGGGCGGCAACCTCATCGGAGTGTGCTGGCCCGTCCGGTGTGTAGGTTGTGGTGAGAATAGGCCTGACTTTTCGCCACAAGCTGCACAGTCGGTCAGTCCTGCCGTTACGGCCCCATAATCGCCAGCCCCCAGTCCAGGTGGCCGCGCCATACAGTGGCGATGCGGCCGCCTTGAACAGCGGGTTTGGGATCGGAGATTGGGCCGCCGGCCGCACGGATTGCGCTCACCGTGGCGTCTAAATCGGCAGACCATAATGCCAGCCCAATCAGTGCTGGCTCGGTGCCGGCGGCCACCACCTCAATGAATGCCTCACCGACCCGGTAGAACGCCATCTCTGGGCCATTCGGCCCGCGTGGGTGACAGCGTCGGCGTGGGGGAGTCTTTAATGTCGCGGTCAAAGCGGTGATGCCAGCGTCTAAGTCGGCAACGGTGTACACCACATGGTCGACACGTGTTACGCCGCAGGAGTGCTGAGCACTAGCTAACGTGGGCTGGACGGTAGTCGGTAGGCCGAGAATCGTTGCTTCGGAATGGATTTCATCGAACCCCCACGAGCGTTCGTCGGACAGGGCGCAGCACACCTGGCCGATCTGAATCCGCTGATCAGTGACAGTGAATCCGAGCCGGGTCCAGGCTTGCTGGTCGCCGGGGACACCAAGCTGGGTGAGGATCGCCATGCCTATTCACCGAGCAGGTTGTTGTGGCCGGCGATTCACTAAACGAGCCACTACAATCAACCCGAAAACAATAAGCGTTCCGATCACCGCGACGCCGATGCGCACCGGCAGCACATCGGTTGGCGGCAGCAGCGCGGCAGCTTGCGCAGCATCGGGTGGCGCCTCGGCGGTTTTCGCGGTCACTAGCGTGGGGTCAGGGGCGATCAGCATTCCCACTTGGGTCTTCGGGGCGGTAGCGAAACCGTAGTCCAGCAGGTGCGCCGCTTGTTGCCAGGGCGGAATCGGCTGGCGGGTACCGTGCAGCAGCACCGCCATCAACCGTCGGCCATCCCGGTTGGCGGCACCTACGAAAGTCTGGCCAGCATCATCGGTGTAACCGGTTTTGCCGCCGAGTGCGCCAGGATACTGATAGAGCAGCTGGTTGTCGTTTTCCAGCTGGTAGCCGGGGTGATCGCCGTGGCCGGGGAAATCGAAGGTCCGGGTGGCGACGATGTCGCTGAAGATCGGGTTTTGCCAGGCGTACCGGTAGAACAAGCCGAGGTCATAGGCGGATGTGCTCATGCCGGGCCCGTCTAGCCCGGAGGGTGTTGCGGCGCGGGTGTCTTTGCCGCCGAGTTTTGCGGCTAGCACGTTGATTTTTTGCAGTGCGGTCGGCATCCCGCCGAGCTGCATAGCCAGTGCGTGAGCGGCGTCGTTGCCGGAATGCATCAGCAATCCGTGCAATATCTGGTTGATGGTGTAGATCCCGCCTGGTGCTACGCCGACTTTTGTGCCTTCTGCGGCCGCATCTTCGGCGGTTCCGGCGACGGTTTTGTTCTCGTTGAGTTCGTTAATCGATGCCATAGCAATCAGCACTTTGATGACGCTGGCGGGTCGGTGGCGGCCGTGTGGGTCGCGGGCTGCGATAACCGCACCACTATCGAGATCAGCTACCAGCCAGGCTTCGGCGGAGATATCCCCTGGTACCGGGGAGGTATCTGGTGCTGTGATAATCCCGCAGTCGCCTAACGCGGTACCCCCGATTGGCGTCGGCGGTACCGGTAGCGGCACCGGTGGGTCACCCGCTTGCGGGACTTCAGAAGAATCCACCGCCGCTGGGGTAGACACCCGATACAAGCAGCTACCCGCTACAGCATCCGGCTCAGCGCCCGCTAGCGGCAAATTCATCCCTACCGCTAGCGTAAAAACCACTGCTATCAGGCGCGATGCCGAACGTAAGAGAGCCATTGTCTGAGCAGACTAGGCGATTCGCACGGTAATTCCGGGGAGCCGCGCGGTGAGTTCCAGTGTGCAGGTTGTTGCCAATATTCGCCGGGGAATATCACCACAACCTGCACACTGGATGACTCTCTGCTTGCTACAGCAGTGACCAGGCTTTGGTCAGCACGCCGCGCAGAATGGCTTCCATGGCGTCGAACTCGGCTTGACCGCTGATCAACGGAGGTGCCAGCTGGATTGTCGGGTCGCACCGGTCATCGGCGCGGCAATACAACCCAGCTTCGAGAAGTGCATAAGAGAGATAGCCGTAAAGCAACCGCTCCCGCTCTTCACCGGTGAAGGTTTCTTTAGTCGCTTTGTTTTTGACCAACTCGATGCCGTAGAAGTAGCCGTCACCGCGCACGTCACCAACGATAGGCAGGTCGTGCAGGCGTTCTAAACTGGCCCGGAACTTAGGCGCGTTCTGCTTAACCCGGTCGTTGAGGCCTTCGCGTTCGAAGATCTCCAGATTAGCTAGCGCCACAGCTGCTGATACAGGGTGGCCGCCGAAAGTGTACCCGTGCTGGAACTTCGTTGTGCCATCGGCGAAAGGTTCAAACAACCGGTCGCTGGCGATCATCGCACCCATCGGGGAATACCCCGAGGTCATGCCTTTGGCGCAGGTGATGATATCCGGCTGGTAACCCAGGTCGCTGCACGCAAACATCGACCCGATCCGGCCGAAAGCGCAAATCACCTCATCGGAGACCAGGATGACGTCATAAGCGTCGCAGATCTCGCGGACCCGATCGAAATAACCAGGTGGTGGTGGTATGCAGCCACCGGAGTTTTGCACCGGCTCCAGGAACACCGCGGCGACGGTCTCCGGGCCTTCGAACTCAATTGCCTCGGCGATTCGGTCCGCGGCCCAGAGCCCAAATGCTTCCGCATTGGTATCGAATGGCTCCGGTGCACGGTAGAAATTGGTGTTCGGTACCCGAAAGCCACCTGGGGTTAGCGGTTCGAACGGTGCTTTGAACGCCGGCACACCGGTGATAGCTAGCGCGCCTTGGGGTGTGCCGTGGTAAGCGCCGGAGCGGGAGATTACTTTGTGCTTTCCGGGCTTACCGGTCAACTTGAAGTATTGCTTGACCAGTTTCCACGCGCTCTCGACGGCTTCGCCGCCACCGGTGGTGAAGAACACCCGGTTCAGGTCGCCTGGTGCATAGTGCGCGAGGCGCTCGGCGAGTTCGATGACCGGGGGTGTCGCGTACGACCACACCGGAAAGAACGCCAGTTGACGGGCTTGCCGGGCAGCCGCCTCGGCAAGCTCAGCGCGCCCGTGGCCTACCTGTACGGTGAATAGGCCGGAAAGCCCGTCGAGGTAGCGGTTGCCGTTGTCATCGAAGATGTAGACACCTTCGCCGCGGGTAATAACCGGCGGGTTGATCGTGGCGCTGTGCCGGGCGAAGTGGCCCCACAGGTGGCGGTTGGCTTTAGCGGACAGGTCAGCGGAAAAGCCGTGCTGGGCATCAGCACGGGCATCAGTTAGGGTCATTATCTTTCTGTCTCGAATATTGTTGTGATAATCATGGACGCGCAACACGGTGATGTGTAATAGCGCGCTGGGATTCGCTGCAATAATATTGTAGCGACTAATTATTCTTCATTGAGGGTTATGGTTTTCCGATTTTCCACTCGGGTTAACTCCGGGTCATAGCCCCCTGATGGCCATGCCGGGCTCAGGCGAAGCCGGGGCACGTTCGATCTTTAGCGGGCAACGTCGGCGCTGCACTGCGGGTTCTCCTCTTCTGCTGTCTCAGCGTGAGCCCTATCGCACCGTGATGGCGGGGGCGTTTGCCGTTGAGCAAAGGCTTGGAGTGCTCCGGTAACCGTATCTGCGTTACCGACTTGTGATGCCAACTATAGCATTTGCTGGCGCGTCATGATTTTCTTTCAAAAACAGCACAGCCGCCTCGCAGCTACCTGGCAGCTGATTGCGAGGTTATTGGCGCCAATTCGTTACCGGGAGAACATAAGTGCGCGTTTGACCTCTTGCACCGCTTTCGTGACCTGAATACCGCGTGGACAGGACTCGGTGCAGTTGAAGGTGGTGCGGCACCGCCACACCCCGTCGACCTCGTTGAGGATATCGAGGCGCTCGGCGGCGGCTTCGTCTCGGCTATCGAAGATGAAGCGGTGTGCATTAACGATTGCGGCTGGGCCGTAGTAGGTGCCCTCGCTCCAGAACACCGGACAACTGGTGGTGCAGCAAGCGCACAGAATGCATTTGGTGGTGTCGTCATAGCGGGCTCGGTCGGTCGGGCTTTGGATGCGTTCCCGTGTAGGCGGATTGCCGCTGGTAACCAAGTACGGCTTTATTGCGCGGTAGGCGTCGAAGAACGGCTCCATATCGACTACCAGGTCTTTTTCCACAGGAAGTCCGCGGATCGGCTCGATCGTGATAGTGATCTGCTTGCCGGGCTTTTTTGGCAACAGATCGCGCATCAGCATTTTGCACGCCAGCCGGTTGGCCCCGTTGATCCGCATGGCATCGGAGCCGCACACGCCGTGGGCACAGGACCGCCGGAACGTCAGTGTGCCGTCGAGGTAGCTTTTGATGTAGATCAACAGATTGAGCACTCGATCGCTGGGTAGGCACGGTACGCGGAAACTCTGCCAACCGCCTGAATCGGCGTATTGGTCGGGGTTTTCTGGATTAAATCGTGCGATCTTGCAGGTCACCAGCACCGCTCCGGCCGGCACCGGCGGCAAAGGGGGGTTGTCCGCTGCGGGTTGCTCTACCACCGACGTCATCAGTACTTCCGTTCCTTGGGTTCATAGCGGGTCTGCACGACGGGTTTAAAGTCCAGCCGGATATCGCTGCACAGATCGGTGCCCTGCTTGTAGGCCATGGTGTGTCGCATGTAGTTGGTGTCGTCGCGGTTGGGGTAATCCTCGCGGGCGTGGCCGCCGCGGGACTCCTTGCGATTGAGTGCGCCCACCACCGTCACTTCGGCCAGCTCCAAAAGGAAACCCAGTTCGATAGCCTCTAGCAAATCGCTGTTGAAACGTTTTCCTTTGTCGTGCACGGTGATTCGGCTATAGCGTTCTTTGAGGGAGTGGATGTCTTTGAGCGCCTGCTTGAGTGTTTCCTCGGTGCGGAATACCGCGGCGTTGTTGTCCATCGACTGTTGTAATGCGCCGCGAATATCGGCGACGCGTTCATTGCCGTGCTCGGACAAAATGTCGGCCACCCAGTTCACCACCATGGCTTCGGGTTCTGGCGGTAGCTCGACGTAGTCGTGGTTCTGGGCGTAGGCGGCCGCCGCCAGACCAGCGCGCCGCCCAAAGACGTTAATGTCCAGCAGCGAGTTGGTGCCCAGCCGGTTGGCGCCATGCACCGACACACAGGCGCATTCGCCGGCGGCGTACAAGCCGGGCACGGTAGCGGTGTTATTGCGCAGCACCTGTCCGGTGACCGTGGTCGGGATGCCGCCCATCACATAGTGGCAGGTCGGGTACACCGGGACCAGCTCGTTAACCGGGTCCACGCCTAGGTAAGTGCGGGCGAACTCGGTGATGTCGGGGAGTTTGGCTTCCAGCACATCTGCGCCAAGATGACGGACGTCGATGTAGACGTAATCCTTGTGTGGTCCAGCGCCGCGGCCTTCCAGCACTTCGAGCACCATCGAGCGGGCAACAATGTCACGTGGGGCTAGGTCAACGATCGTCGGTGCGTAACGCTCCATAAAGCGTTCGCCCTCGCCGTTGAGCAGTCGGCCCCCCTCGCCACGCACGGCTTCAGAGATCAAGATGCCCAGGCCCGCCAGGCCGGTCGGGTGGAATTGATGAAACTCCATGTCCTCCAAGGGAAGTCCCTTGCGGAACACAATTCCAATGCCGTCCCCGGTCAGGGTATGGGCATTCGAGGTGGTTTTGTACATCCGGCCGGAACCGCCGGTTGCCAGCACAATGGCTTTAGCGTGGAAGACGTGAATTTCGCCGGTGGCTAGTTCATACGCGATCACCCCGGTAGCGACGGGCCCGCTAGCCGTTTCGGTGAGCGCCAGGTCTAACACATAAAACTCGTTGAAAAACTGCACATCGTGTTTGACGCAGTTTTGGTACAGCGTTTGCAGGATCATGTGCCCGGTGCGGTCGGCCGCGTAACAGGCTCGGCGCACCGGGGCTTTACCGTGTTCGCGGGTGTGTCCGCCGAACCGGCGCTGGTCGATACGGCCTTCGGGGGTGCGGTTGAACGGCATCCCCATTTTCTCCAGGTCCAATACCGCGTCGATGGCTTCCCGGCACATGATCTCCACGGCGTCTTGGTCGGCAAGGTAGTCGCCGCCTTTGACGGTATCGAAGGTGTGCCACTCCCAGTTGTCGTCTTCGACGTTGGCCAGCGCCGCGCACATCCCGCCCTGGGCTGCCCCGGTATGGCTGCGGGTGGGATACAACTTGGTGAGCACGGCGGTCCGAACCCGTGGGCCCGCCTCTACCGCAGCCCGCATCCCGGCCCCGCCGGCGCCGACGATCACGACATCGTATTGGTGTTGCTGGATCACCCGTTTGCCTTTCGCGGACTTTCAGGAAATGTTCGGGTCGAAAGTGACCAGGACGTAGGTGCCTAGTACCAGCGTGAACCCCATCGACAATGCCAAGAGGCTGTTGAGCCAGAAGCGGGTGGAGTCCTTGCGGCTGTAGTCATCGATGATGGTGCGCAGACCGTTGCCGCCATGCAACTGCGCCAACCACAACAGCGCCATATCCCAGATCTGCCAGAACGGCGAGTGCCAGCGCTCGGCGACATAGTTGAAGTCGATGCGATAAACGCCGTTCTCCCACATCAACATGACAAATAAATGTCCGAGCGCCAAGAACACTAAAGCGATGCCGGAGAACCGCATGAACAACCAAGCGAATTTCTCGAAGTTGGGGATGCCGGCGCGCCGTCGCGGTGACCGCGGATTATCCAGGCTGGCGGGGCGGTCATGGCTGCGTTGCACCACCGGTGCGATCTGGCCACGGCCGAGCTGCAGGTCTGGTCGGTAGATGCGGCTCATCGGAAATGCTCCATCATGTGGAGGGCTACGACCACCGCCGCCGGAACAATCACTAGCAGCCAGGTGATGCCGATCACCCACAGCATCAGTCGCTGGTAGCGCACGCCTTGCGACCAGAAATCGATCAAGATGACCCGAACGCCGTTGAGTGCGTGGTAGAGCACCGCCGCTACCAGGCCCAACTCCATCAGGCCGATCAAAGGTGTTTTGTAGGTGCCGATCACCGCGTTGTAGCTCTGCGGGCTCACCCGTACCAAGGCGGTATCGAGGACGTGGACGAACAGGAAGAAGAAAATCGTCGCGCCAGTGATGCGATGCAGCACCCATGACCACATCCCCGGATCGCCGCGGTAGAGAGTCCGGCGCGCTGGTTGTGTGCGGGTGTGTGCCAGCCCTGCTTCCGGGGGGTGCGGATTTGTGGTCGTGGTCATCCCTGCCTCCAACGTGTTCTCGGGTGGACTCTAACCCGCTCTACCGTTACTGGGCGCCCAAAATTTGGGGTTGTGACACAGCGGAAATCTGCAGGTCCGGTAAAACTATCTAAAACCAGCAAGCACTATAACCAGCAGCCGCCCGCTCTGGGTTCTGCATCGCTTTGCTGGGTATGGGGCTTTGGCACTGTTGGCGCGGTTATGCCTGTTCAGTGGGGTCACCGAGCGTTTCGGCCATACTTGGTGGGTGGCGGCGATGTGACGATCTTCATCTCGAAATTTGTCGAGAATGCCCCCCGGCGCTCTACCCTGGGCTCAGCTAGACATTGCCTAGCGGGTAGGAGAGCAACTCCAGGATTCTGGTTATGGCCGAAACAGTTCAAACAAATGAAAGTCTGCGGCAGCGGGTGTTGGCAGCACTAGCCAAACTCGGTGTCCTTGTTGCCGTTCCCGGTGGGGTGGCTCTATTGGCTGTGCAAAGTAATTCAGGGGAGACCGGTGCTAGCCTCGCTCGCCAGTTCGAGGCCACCGTGGTGCAGTGCACCGCAGCCCTGTTCTACGCGGCGACCGGAGTGGTGCATCCAGCATTTGCTGTGCCGCGCTATCTGATGGCGGTGCTCTCCATTGTTGACATGCTGGAATCTTTGAATGGATTCGGCGATCCGGATATCGGCAGCGAGTTTCGTGAAGGTATCGAAACGTTCTCCGGCACCATCCCAGAACTGTTGCACGGTGCCGCCCCAAGCAACTGGCATAGCGGTGCCGCAGGGCGTTATGCGGACGAAATTATTGATATCCAACAAAATCCGGCAGAGACAATAGCCGCTGCCGACCAGCTCGTCGTACAAACCTTAGCCAACCAAGCCTATTGGATACGACAAAGCCGTGATGCGCTGGCGATTCTGCGGACTGCTGTTGGGGCGGCAATACCCACCGCCATAGTCTGGGCGAAAATCGTTGATGCCAACTACGGGTTCAATACTGAAGCTGCTAGGACAGCGATAGCAGTGCAATTGCGCAAACTCGATTACTACGGTCTGCTTTGTGCATGTTTTGTGACGGTAGGGGCGGTGATTGTGGTCGGCGGTTTGGTCGCTGAAGGATGTTTTAATGCCGATGACTTCAGCCAAGCAGCACGGAAATATCAGCAGGCCTTCCATGCTGCCCGGCCTGCTGTACTGGCGGATGTTGCGCCCGGCTGCTGAGAGCGATGTGACGCTGGTTACGCTGGTTGACGGGGTTAGCCGACGGGTGAACGGGGTCGCAGCAAATTGCCTGAAATTGACTGGAATATGTTGCGGTGTAAAGCAATTGAATCTGCGAAAGGTGCCTATGCGCCGTATTCGCGGTTTCAGGTGGGTGCGGCGGCCCTGGTCGAGGACAACCGGGTGGTCACCGGATGCAATGTCGAGAACGCGTCCTACGGGCTGAGCCTCTGCGCCGAGTGCGCCCTGGTGTGCGCGTTGCATATCAGCGGCGGCGGCAGATTGCTGGCATTGGTCTGCGTCGATGGGCGGGGGGCACCGCTAAGCCCATGCGGGCGATGCCGCCAGATACTGATGGAACACGGCGGTCCCGAGATGTTGATCGACCAGCCGTCCGGGCCACGTCGGCTTGGGGACCTGCTGCCCGCTGCATTCGGCCCCGATGACCTCAGTAAGGCTGACCAGTGGTGACCGAGTTCGCCTTCGACGCACCTACGGTGATCAAGCTGAAGCGCGATGGTGGTCGGTTGCCTGACGAGGCCATCGATTGGGTGATCAACGCCTACACCCACGGACACGTCGGTGACGAACAAATGGCGGCGCTACTCATGGCAATTTACTTGCGCGGCATGGACGGTGGCGAGCTCGTCCGATGGACTGAGGCAATGGTGAACTCCGGTGAGCGGATGGATTTCACCGGGTTGCGCCGGCAGGGCAGGCCGCTGCTGACCGTGGATAAGCACTCCACCGGTGGAGTGGGTGACAAGACCACCTTGGTTCTGGTGCCGGTTATCGCCGCCTGTGGTGGTGCAGTGCCGAAGGCTTCTGGTCGCGGGCTGGGTCACACTGGCGGCACTTTAGACAAACTGGAATCCATCGCGGGTTTCACCACGGGGTTATCCCCGGCGCGGGTGGGGGCACAGCTCGATGAAGTTGGTGCGGCAATTTTTGCCGCCGGACAGTTGGCGCCCGCCGATAAGAAGCTCTATGCGTTGCGTGATATCACCGCCACAGTGGAGTCGTTGCCGCTGATTGCCAGCTCGGTGATGAGCAAAAAGCTGGCCGGCGGAGCCGGCTCGTTGGTGCTTGATGTGAAGGTCGGTGCGGGAGCGCTGATTGCTTCGCAAACTCAATGCCGCCAGCTCGCCCGCATTATGGTCGGGTTAGGGGCAGCCCATGGCCTGCCCACTCGCGCGCTATTGACCGACATGAACTCGCCGTTGGGGGCTGCCGTCGGCAATGCGATTGAAGTTGCCGAAGCGCTCGATGTGCTGGCTGGCGGCGGCCCGCCAGACGTGGTGGAACTCACCATCAGGCTTGCCGATGAGATGGTGCAGATGATTGGCCTGGACGGATGTGATCCGGCGCAGACGCTGCGTGATGGAACGGCGATGGATCGATTTCGTGCCCTCGTCACCGCGCAAGGTGGTGATTTGTCGGTACCGCTGCCTCGTGGTTCGTCGAGTGAAACGATCACCGCGAGCCGGAGTGGCATTATGGGCACCATCAACGCAAAACCGCTCTTGGCGCCAATCGTGAACAGGGTCCAGGCCAGGGTGCCCTTGTTGGCGT
>JAIENC010000149.1 GCA_019751635.1 Mycobacteriaceae bacterium | reverse complement strand
GCCAGTGCCTCGGCGGGGCTGCAAGGGTCTAAGTCTTGTCGGCGTTGCTCCGTGGGAAACCGCCTCCTTGCGGGAATAGCGGGAAAACCACATCGTCGAGTTTTTGAGCATCACCGGCCGTTTTGTTGATGGTGGCGCCCCAGACATTGCCGTCTGGCGACATCCGCACCGCCCAGACATGGCCGTGCGTGTCCTTGCGGACAACCTCCGGCTCCCCGGTAACTGCGCCAGATGCTGCGGCGAGCCGGACCGCCACCGTCTGCTGGGTGTTAATCAGATTGACCAGAACAGTGCCGTCTATAGCGGCGCATCCACCCACCCCGGGTTTGTCCGGCCAGGTCCACACAGTGGATACGTTCGAGTCTTTCGTGATGCGTTGCAGCCGGTCGGCGGTAGGGGTGCGGTCAGCGATGTACAGCGAGCCGTCAGTGGGGTCAAGGCACATGCCACCGCCAGAGCCGATACCGGTGAGCGCGGTTGTTGGTGGCGCCTGGCCGACGGTAGTCGGTTGTTCAATACGTAAGACCTTGCCGGCTAGTGAGGCACGATCAGCGGCCAGCGCCGGGTTTCCCGCGTCTCCGGTAAGCACCAGCAGAGTGGTGGGGCTGGTAAAGATCAGTGCGCCCAGATTGCCGGTGCTGCCCTTCGGAATTCCGGTCAGGATGTCTTTAGGGATATCACCATCGGCGATGCGGATCACCCGGTTGTCGGTGGGAGTGCTGATGTAGGCGTACATCAATCGGTCTTGGGCGTAGGTGGGGGACAACACGATATCCATCAAGCCGCCGTCATTGGACGGGTCTACTGGGATAACCACTTTCACCTTGGGCTCGGCACTGACAGCAACTTCTTTGACCGCGCCGGTGAGCCGTTCAGCTACGAGTGCCGTTTTGCTGTCTATGCCCATAATCAGACCGCTTGTGCTCTCCAGGCAGCCTTGCATGACTCCGGGAGCGGGACAATCTTTAGGGAAAGGTGTTGAGGGCAGTGGTGGTGGCGGGGGCGGCGTTGATGCCGGCGGTGGCCGCAGCTCGGGGTCGGTGGTGAACGGTTCGGACTGGGCGTCGTTAAAGCGTGCGCAGCCGCTCGACACCACCATCGCAGCGCATAATGCAGCGATAAGTCCGTGCCGAACTGGCCGCCGTATCCGCATGACCGTCCAGGCTACGGAACTCTCTGGTGCTATTGCCACACCTGGTCTGCCGTGTTCACCCGCACTTCTGGCTCCACCGGCACCGATTTGTGGGTCTAGGACGGATTCTTCGGCAAAAGCGCCGTTCAAATCCCCACTTCGAGTGCAACTGCCTTTACCCTGACAGGCGTGACTAGTCAATCGAATGACTCGCATTGGCAATGGCCGGACGATACCGGTGCGACAGTTCCAGCGCGTCCGGTTTCGGCGCGCCTGGTCGATCCCGAAGATCCTTTGCCGGCAAGCCCTTACGCTGGGGATTTTGTTGCCCCTGCGGTCCCGTCTTATCCAGGCTCCTACTCCGGTGAGGCCCTGGGACACCCAGGTGTGATCAGCCACAGATCTGGTTTCGTGGGTACCGATGAGGCGTTGCCGTACGTCCAGCCGCAGTCGATGGCGCGGCACGCCGAAGTGAGCCCGGTCGACATCGACCTAGATGAGAGCGAAGAAAAAGTACGTGCGGCAGGCCGCCGCGGTACCCAGCATCTTGGTCTGCTGACGTTGCGGATTGGGCTTGGTGGGGTGCTGCTCGCGCATGGGCTGCAGAAGCTGTTTGGTTGGTGGAATGGCCAGGGGCTGGTTGGCTTTAAGAACGCGTTGTCCGATATCGGTTACCAGCATGCCGATATCCTCGCCTACGTCAGCGCCGGCGGTGAGATTGTTGCTGGCGTGCTGTTGGTGTTGGGTTTATTCACCCCGCTAGCTGCTGCCGGAGCACTGGCCTTTTTGATCAATGGGCTACTGGCCGATATCTCGGCCCTACCGTCGTCTCGAATGTTTCCCTTCTTCTTGCCCGATGGTCAGGAATACCAGATCACCTTGATCGTCATGGCTGTCGCGGTGATTCTGGTTGGCCCTGGCCGTTACGGTTTAGATGCTGGTCGGGGGTGGGCCCGGCGGCCTTTCATTGGGTCGTTTGTGGCGCTGCTTGCCGGTATCGGGGCTGGGGTGGCTTTGTGGGTGCTGCTTCATGGCGCCAATCCGTTGATCTGAGCAGCGTCGGCGCCGCTGAGCCCGACTATTGGGCTATCGGTACGGGTTAGGCACCCTGCCGGCGCTGACCGTGGCCAGTGCCGGCAAGGTGGCGAAGGTAACCGCGGGCAGCCGCAGTTCCTGGCCGCTCTTGAGTTGGGCGCGTGCCCAGGCCCCTCGACTAAAGCGCAGCCCGTCGATGTCATCCCAGGCTACGGTCTGGCTGCTCAACAGCGAGCGCACGGTTACGCCACGATCGTCGGCAACTGTCCGTAGCCGAAAAATCAACGCCGACAACAACACCGGGATGACAAGCAGCGGAGCTGTTAGCGGCCAAGTCAGCACTGGCACCAGTAGCCCCAGCGTGGTGAAGCCAACCGCTAGGTGAGCCATCGGCGATATCTTGATCACCATCGGCGACCCGGAGCGATTATGAGAAGTAGCCACGTGCTCATCATGGCATTACGCCGGCGTCCGGTTTACCCGTGGATTTGACTGCTGAGCTGTGCAAAGGCTACCGTCGGATGCTATGGACGGCCCAGGCATGCTCGTAGTAATTGACCGGCGCATTGGTGCCTAACTAGGCAGGTGGCTTCGCTATGTGAAGCGGTCCAGCACCAATGCGCAACCCTCGTGCAGCAGACAGCTGACGGGGGTTTTTTGTTGCTCAGGGCGATACGAGACAAGGAATAAGAGGACACACGTGAGCGCACCGACCACTCGACCGCCGTCGACACAGGATGGTCCGCAGGATGGCGGTGACGCGCCTGCGGCCGGGAAACTCGAAGCAAAGCCTACCGAGGTGAGATCGAAAAGGATCGCACCGCAACAACTTACCGGAGCGCAATCGGTGATCCGGTCGTTGGAAGAACTTGACGTTGACGTCATTTTCGGGATTCCGGGCGGTGCTGTGCTGCCGGTCTATGACCCGCTGTTTGATTCGCAGAAGCTGCGTCACGTCCTGGTGCGCCATGAGCAGGGTGCCGGTCATGCGGCCAGTGGTTATGCACATGCCACCGGCAAGGTTGGCGTCTGTATGGCCACATCAGGTCCCGGCGCTACCAATTTGGTCACCCCGCTGGCCGATGCCCAGATGGATTCGGTGCCGGTGGTTGCCATCACTGGCCAGGTAGGGCGGTCGTTGATCGGGACAGATGCCTTCCAAGAGGCTGACATCTCCGGTATCACTATGCCGATTACGAAGCACAATTTTCTTGTTCGTCGCGGTAATGACATTCCCCGGGTGCTGGCCGAGGCTTTCCACATCGCCTCCACTGGGCGACCCGGCGCGGTGCTCGTCGATATCCCCAAAGACGTGTTGCAAGCCCAGTGCACGTTCAGCTGGCCGCCGCGGATGGATCTGCCGGGCTACAAGCCGAACACCAAACCGCACAATCGGCAGATCCGGGCGGCCGCCAAGTTGATTGCCACGGCCAGCAAACCAGTGCTGTATATCGGTGGCGGTGTTATCCGCGGTGAAGCCACTGAACAACTTCGGCAGTTGGCCGAGCTGACTGGCATTCCAGTGGTCACTACGTTGATGGCCAGAGGGGCTTTCCCCGACAGCCATCCGCAGCATTTAGGCATGCCGGGTATGCACGGCACGGTGGCGGCGGTGGCCGCGCTTCAGCGCAGCGATCTGCTGATTGCGTTAGGCACGCGCTTTGATGATCGGGTCACTGGGCAACTGGACTCATTTGCTCCGGAGGCCAAAGTCATCCACGCCGACATTGACCCCGCCGAAATCGGCAAGAATCGCTATGCCGACGTGCCGATAGTCGGTGATGTTAAAGCGGTGATCGAGGAATTGATTGCTGCGCTGCAACGCCACGACGCTTCCGGCCAGCCCGTGATGGCTGACCTCACTGGCTGGTGGGATTACCTGAGGGAGATCCGGGCAACGTATCCACTGAGCTACGGGCCGCAAAGTGATGGCAGCCTGAGTCCGGAGTATGTGATCTCCACGCTAGGTGCTATCGCTGGTCCGGATGCGGTGTATGTGGCCGGGGTGGGCCAGCATCAGATGTGGGCAGCGCAGTTCATCTCCTACGAAAAGCCGCGTACCTGGCTCAACTCCGGTGGTTTGGGCACCATGGGTTTTGCCATCCCGGCGGCTATGGGCGCCAAGATGGCCCGGCCGGAGGCCGAGGTGTGGGCGATCGATGGTGACGGATGCTTCCAGATGACCAATCAGGAGCTGGCCACTTGCGCGGTTGAGGGCGTGCCGATCAAAGTTGCTTTGATCAATAACGGCAACTTGGGCATGGTCCGCCAATGGCAGACGCTGTTCTACCAGGAGCGCTACTCGCAGACCGATCTGGCCACCCACTCCCACCGCATTCCAGATTTTGTGAAGTTGGCCGAGGCCCTCGGCTGCGTTGGGATGCGTTGCGAGCGTGAAGAAGACGTGGCCGAGGTGATCAAGGCGGCGCGGGAGATCAACGACCGCCCGGTGGTGATCGACTTCATCGTTGGTGCCGACGCGCAAGTGTGGCCGATGGTGGCCGCCGGAACTAGCAACGATGAGATCCAGGCCGCCCGTGGTATTCGCCCTTTGTTTGACGATGAAAGTGAGGGTCACGCCTGATGACTGCTACCGGCTCATCGAAGACCCACACGTTGTCGGTGTTGGTGGAAGACACCCCGGGTGTGTTGGCGCGAGTAGCGGCACTGTTTTCTCGACGTGGCTTCAATATCCAATCGTTGGCGGTTGGTGGTACCGAGCACAAGAACATGTCGCGGATGACCATTGTGGTCTCGGCCGAAGAAACGCCGCTGGAACAGATCACCAAGCAGCTCAACAAATTGATCAACGTCATCAAGATCATCGAGCAGGATGAGGACAACTCAGTGGCTCGAGAATTAGCGCTGATTAAAGTGCGGGCTGACCCCGGTACCCGTAGTCAGGTCATCGAAGCGGTGAGTTTGTTTCGCGCCAAAGTGATTGACGTGTCGCCGGAATCGTTAACGATCGAATCAACCGGTGCACCGGACAAGCTTGAGGCTCTGCTCCGTGTATTAGAGCCTTACGGTATCCGGGAAATTGTGCAGTCCGGGTTGGTGTCAATGTCCCGCGGACCTCGTGGTCTGAGTGGTGCCAAGTAATCTTCAGCAGATTTAGCAATGTGAACAGCAGAAAAGAAGAAAGAGAGACATTCACGTGGCAGTTGAGATGTTCTATGACGATGATGCGGACCTATCAATCATTGCTGGCCGCAAAGTCGGTGTTATCGGATATGGCAGCCAAGGGCACGCGCATTCGCTGAGTTTGCGTGATTCCGGTGTTGAGGTTCGGGTTGGTCTGCCAGCGGGCTCCAAGTCCCGGGCTAAAGTTGCCGAGCAGGGTTTGGCTGTCGGCACGCCCGCGGAGGTCGCTGCTTGGGCCGATGTGATCATGGTGCTGGCCCCTGACACCGCTCAAGCGGAGATTTTCACCCGCGATATTGAGCCCAACCTGCGGCCCGGGGATGCGCTGTTCTTTGGGCATGGCCTCAACATCCACTTTGGCCTGGTAAAGCCGGCTCCGGAGATCACTGTCGGGATGGTCGCCCCGAAAGGGCCTGGGCATCTGGTGCGTCGCCAGTTTGTTGACGGTAAAGGTGTGCCGTGTCTCGTGGCTGTGGCGCAAGACCCTAATAGCGACGGTCTGGCTCTGGCGCTGTCGTATGCCAAGGCGATCGGTGGTACTCGCGCTGGCGTGATCAAGACCACGTTCAAAGACGAGACCGAAACCGATCTGTTCGGTGAGCAGGCGGTGTTGTGCGGTGGCACCGAGGAGTTGGTGAAGACCGGATTTGAGGTGATGATCGAAGCCGGCTACCCGGCGGAGTTGGCTTACTTCGAGGTGCTGCATGAGCTGAAGCTGATCGTCGACCTAATGTATGAAGGCGGTTTGGCGCGGATGAATTACTCCGTATCAGACACCGCGGAATACGGGGGGTATTTGTCGGGGCCGCGCGTTATCGATGCCGCCACTAAAGAACGGATGCGGGCCATTTTGGCTGACATTCAGAACGGGACTTTCGTCAAGCAACTAGTTGCTGATGTCGACAACGGTGGCAGGCAACTGCAGGAGCTGCGGCAGCGTATTGCGGAGCATCCTATCGAGGTCACCGGCAAAAAGTTGCGTTCGCTGATGAGCTGGGTGGACCATCCCATCACCGAAACCGCTTGAGCCGCGGAGGGGTTCCGGCGTGGTCGTTGTGCCGCGCCGGAACCCCTCGGGGCAATGTATCAACGTGATGTGAGGAAATGATCGTTCATGCCGATGAGCTGTGTCGCATATGCGGCTTTGGGAATGCAAGGTTGTGCGGCTCTGGCGAGCGTGGCCGATATAGCCAGATGTGCATACAATTCTGCTCAAGGTCAGGAGATCACTGACGATGCTTACCTGGATGTAGTTGCCGATTATTCGGAGTTAATGGTTTTATATGGCCGGGTAGATAAATATTCGGGCGGGGTAGGAAATGCCGATGGCAGTCTTACGCCAGCTGAGCAATGTTTTTCTATCGTGTATTTTACGATCACTTTGATTACGTCCCTGGAAGCGTTAAACGGCTGGGGTCCTACCAATACTGGCAGCGAATTTCATGCCAGTAGCTCCAGGCTCGACGACGTGTCCTATCGCCTCAAATCGATGGAGCGGCGCTATGGCGCCTGGTCTGGTTCGGCCGTCGAAACCTATGACGAGCTGCGTCAGCAACTCTCTGAGCTGGTCAATGCCGTGCAGGCTGCGGACCAACGGACGGCGACTAGCGTGCACCGTCAGGCTGGTCAGGTCCAGCGAGTGCGCGAGGAAATGGCGGCAACCAAGTTCTCTCTGGTTGGCTTATTTCTTTTTGTCGCGGCTATCGTATGGTATTACAACCATTTTCTTGTCGACGCCTATGTTGCTGCACTGGAGAACGGTGATAGGGCGACAGAGGGTATTGAGATGGCGCCGTTGCCGCCTGAACAACAAATGGTAGAGGTTGAGCGCGTTAACGGGTTGCATGACCAAGCTGTTGAGAGAACTCTTCGGGGTGTTGGGTTAAGCCAAGGCTACGTCGCTGGTGTGATGCAAGACATGGATGCTCGTGGCGGATTCTTTTTAGAACAGTGGTTGCCTCTTATTGTGTTGCCGCCGTGTATTGGTGCGGTTACCGCGGTCGGTGTGTTCCTGAGTCGTTTGTATGACGATGGGGATTCGAACGCACAAGATGTCAAAAAACAAACCGCAGAATATAAGGCGGTGGCGGACAAAGCGGCGGCGATTCTTGATAGTCCGCCGGCGTATAGCGTCAGGGTCCCCGCGGTGACGGCATTGAAGATCTCTGACTTCACGTTGATCCCGGTTAACGGTCCTGCGGTAGGCGCTACCACCGCCCAGGCGACCCACGTTGTGCGCAGTAAACCTGCCGTAGCAAGCACCAGCCCGCCGGCCGCATTGTCTGGGGCGATAAGCCCACGCCGGGCCCGTAGGCCAGTGGGCCCCACTATCGTTTCGACTGTGCAGAAACGTGTCGACAAAACCGCGAAATCATGTACATAACCTGCACACTCGACGCCAGAGGCTAGCCGCTAGGCTAGCGGCGTGTCCCTGCCTGTCGTTGTAATCGCTGACAAACTTGCTCAGTCAACTGTTTCCGCTTTGGGTGACCGGGTTGACGTGCGTTGGGTGGATGGCCCTAATCGGGAACAACTGCTGGCCGCGGTTCCTGACGCTGACGCACTGCTGGTGCGCTCGGCGACCACCGTCGACGCCGAGGTGTTAGCGGCGGGCACCAAACTCAAGATCGTTGCCCGCGCTGGTGTCGGCTTAGATAACGTCGACGTCGACGCTGCAACTGAGCGCGGAGTGATGGTCGTTAATGCCCCGACGTCGAACATTCATAGTGCTGCTGAGCATGCGATTGCGCTGATGCTGGCAGCGGCTCGGCAGATCGCCGCGGCGGACGCTTCGCTGCGTGCGCACGCTTGGAAGCGGTCGTCGTTCTCCGGTACCGAGATCTTCGGTAAAACCGTCGGCGTTGTTGGGCTGGGCCGCATCGGCCAGTTAGTTGCCCAGCGGTTGGCTGCGTTTGGTGCCGAACTCATCGCTTATGACCCATATGTGTCAGCAGCCCGCGCCGCGCAGTTAGGAATCGAACTGCTGGCTCTAGATGATCTGCTAGCGCGCGCCGACTTCATCTCGGTGCATCTGCCGAAGACGCCTGAGACCGCGGGTTTGCTCGGTACCGAGGCACTAGCGAAGACCAAACCCGGGGTCATTATCGTCAATGCCGCGCGGGGTGGTCTGGTGGACGAGTCGGCACTGGCTGCGGCGATCCGCAGCGGACATGTCCGCGCGGCGGGTATTGACGTTTTTGCTACCGAGCCGTGCACCGACAGCCCGCTATTCGAGCTGCCGCAGGTGGTCGTCACACCGCATCTCGGTGCCTCCACCGCCGAGGCGCAGGACCGGGCCGGTACCGATGTCGCCGAAAGTGTGCGGCTGGCCCTGGCTGGGGAGTTCGTGCCGGATGCGGTCAATGTGGGCGCCGGTGCGGTCAGCGAAGAGGTGGGGCCTTGGCTGGATCTGGTGCGCAAGCTGGGGGTGCTGGCGGGTGCGCTGTCGGAGAAACTACCGGTGAGCTTGTCAGTGCAGGTCTGCGGTGAGTTAGCCGCTGAAGACGTCAAGGTGTTGCGGCTTTCGGCGCTGCGGGGGTTGTTCTCGGCAACGTTGGAGGAGTCGGTCACCTTTGTTAACGCGCCCGCGTTGGCTGCCGAACGTGGCGTCTCCGCTGAGATCAGCACCGCGTCGGAGAGCCCCAACCATCGCAGTGTTGTTGATGTACGCGCGGTGGGGTCGGATGGCTCGGTGGTTAATGTTGCCGGCACGTTGTCCGGGCCGCAGCTGGTAGAGAAAATTGTGCAGATCAATGGCCGCAATTTTGATCTGCGCGCTCAAGGCACCAACCTGGTCATCCACTATGCGGACCAGCCTGGGGCGCTGGGCAAGATCGGCACCCTATTAGGAAATGCGGGAGTCAACATCCAGGCCGCGCAGCTGTCTGAAGACGCCGCTGGCCCGGGGGCGACGATCATGCTTCGGTTGGATCGTGACGTACCTGACGACGTTCGTTCGGCGATCGCCGGCGCGGTCGAAGCCAGCCGGCTCAAAGTGGTCGACCTCTCGTGAAGTTAGCGGTCATTGCTGGTGATGGGATCGGCCCGGAGGTGGTGGCCCAGGCTGTCACCATCCTCGACGCGGTGCTGCCAGGCGTACAGAAAACCCACTACGACTTAGGTGCGCGCCGCTTCCACGCCACCGGCGAAATCTTGCCGGATTCGGTGCTGGCCGAGCTGCGAGCCCATGACGCACTCCTGTTAGGCGCGATCGGCGATCCTTCAGTTCCGAGCGGTGTGCTCGAGCGGGGCTTGTTGCTGAAGCTGCGTTTCGCGCTGGATCATCACATCAATCTGCGCCCGGCCCGGTTGTACCCCGGCGTGAACAGCCCGCTGGTCGGCAACCCGGAGATCGATTTTGTCGTGGTGCGTGAAGGCACCGAGGGGCCTTACACCGGCACCGGCGGCACGATCCGAGTCGGCACCCCCCACGAAGTAGCCACCGAAGTCAGCGTGAACACGGCGTTCGGTGTGCGCCGCGTGGTGACCGACGCCTTCGAACGGGCGCAGCGGCGGCGTAAGCATCTGACGCTGGTGCATAAAAACAACGTGCTGACCTTCGCGGGGGCGCTATGGTGGCGCACGGTGCAGGAGGTCGGCGAACAGTATCCCGACGTTGAGGTGGCCTACCAGCATGTGGACGCCGCCACCATCCATCTGGTTACTGACCCGGGCCGTTTCGACGTGATTGTCACCGACAACCTGTTTGGCGACATCATCACCGACCTTGCCGCCGCGGTATGCGGCGGTATCGGCCTGGCCGCCAGCGGCAACATTGACGCCACGAGGGCCAATCCGTCGATGTTCGAGCCGGTACACGGCAGCGCGCCCGATATTGCCGGTCAAGGTATTGCCGATCCGACCGCAGCGATTATGTCGGTAGCGCTGCTGCTTGCTCATGTGGGCCAGCCGGCGGCAGCGGCTCGGGTTGATCGGGCGGTGGCCAGCTATCTGGCTGGCCGTGGTGGAGAACGGCTTTCCACCAGTGCTATCGGCGAGCGGATCGCCGGCGAGCTTTAGTTTCTTGCCCGGAAGTTAGCCGGCTGGTTGGCGCAGTAGGGCGGGCCTATATCGGCACGCCGATGTGATGTTGAGCAGAGATTCTTGTCAGATCTGCCGTGGGAACAGCGATATCGCTATACTCGACACGGTGTTGATACCGCGGGGTATCCCATGATCCAGAGGCTGTGATGGACACACTGTCGGGCGAGTGTTAGGTAGCCGGCGATGACTGTTGCCGCCCTTGGGACGCGACTATTTGCGGCATCGGTATCTCTGGCCGACATCACCAGGTGTGTTTACACTTCTAGAGAAGCGGAAAAGATCACCCTAGACCGGGGGATCGATATTGGCGCCGATTTGGCTGAGCTTGGATTTTTAGCTTTAGGTCTATCTACTAAAAACACTCAAATGACTGGCCGTTTCTTTGGCATCAAAGCCGATACTAACGCCGTCGAATGGTGTTGGTTTACCACTTATTTAGTTCTCGATATTTTTACTTCTCTGGAATTGTTAAATGGTTGCGGCGAGGTTAATCGGGGAGAAGAATTCCTTAAAGTCAAATCGAAATTTGATAATATCTTAGGTATTTTGATAGGCGCTTATCCCCAGGAGGAAAAATGGTCCGGAGACGCCGCGGAGGCCTACGCCAAAGGCAATGAAAAGATGCAAGATCTTGCAGGCGAGGTGGCGGCTGCAGACGCGGAGTTGGCGAGACTTGTGCAGCGTCAGTCGGGCCAGGTTCAGCTAGCGCATGATCAGATGGCCGAAGCTAAACTGGTTATTTATGGATTGCTTTTAATTATTTCTAGCGTGCAATTTTATAGCGTTCGGTGTGGTGGTATGGAAGCTGTCTTCGCGCGGCATCGGAAATTTGCGGAGAGTTATGACTGTGAGGGTATAGTGCCAAAGCCTGCGTTGATGAGAATGTATGGATTTTTGGATGAAGCCCTTCCCTTGATTGTGATTCCGGTGTTAATTTCTACGATTATCGCGGTTGGCGTGGCTTATGGGCAGTTGATTCAAGATGGTAATTCCAACGCTGGTGATATACAAGGCCAAAAGAGTAATTATAAATCGGTGTGTGATGACGCGAGAAAGATTGTTGCTACCGTTTCGGCTTCGCCGGCGAGTCAATCCATGGCATCGGCATGCACTGGTTCTGGCTTTTCGGCCATTGCTCCTGTGGGGTCCGACGCGTCGGACATGTTCGTGACCGGAACTCGGGCCGCCGGGGCGGGGGCGAGGGGGCGGGGACAACGCACTTATGTAGAGGCTGTGGGCGCCCGTGAAAGCCATGGACATGTTTCGTTGGCCGCCTCGATGCCGCAATCGGCGGCGCCGCTTTCGGCGCCGTTGGCCGCGGCTGGCCCCGCTGGGTTGGAGCAATCGGGCGATCCGGTCACTGGGCTTGCGGTAGGGGGCCGCGTGCCGCAGATGAATTCTGCCGGCCAGCCAACCGGCCGCACGCCGCAGCTGGTGTCTCAGGCGCAGCGGCGCAGGGCTCACGTCGCATCATCTGACCCCCAAGAGCCGGCAACTACCGAGAACGGGGCTACGGCCAGCGATCGATATGCCCAAAGCGTGCCAGTGCGGGTCGCGACGGCTGGCGCTTCACCGGTACAGGAAAAAACTTGGGCAGAGCGCAATCTGGGGTAGTGGCCTGGCGGCCGGACCTGGTGGGCTTGGCCTGGGGCCACGCTACGCCCAAGGCCGATGTCGATGCCGATCTCCATTTGGCCCGAGCAAGGCGGGAATTCACTGTAATATCGAATGGCCCTTGGTTGACGACGTCCTACGTGGTGAGTGCAATGAAACGTGTTTGCTTATCGGTAGCTACCTGGCCGGCGCAATATTGTGACGTGCGCCACGTCGAACTAGTTAAGTGGGAATTTTCATATAAAAAAGATTGGGAATGTATCGGGAATGTAAATGTCCGGTAAATCGGAAATCTGTATAGAAAATTTCGCAGCATCCTGGCTATGCTCGTCGCGGCTGAGATGCACAACCTACGAGCGAAGGCGGGCGGGTGATGGGTCATGATCACTGCTAGTACCGCCGGCCTGGTTTTGCAATATATTGAGGGCGCGGCCGATTTAGCTTCGGTGGTCAGGGCTTCTATCAATTCTTACGATGCGGGGCGCCTTACCCTAGATGCCGGAATGGATCTCGCTGGCCTGGTGGCCGAACTTATCTTTCTGAGTCAAAGTTTGACGATCGCCTCGGCAGCTAGCGAAGCCGGAGTCGGTGTCAGCGAGAGCATTGCTGAACTTTGTTTTCTTTTAGTTTATGGCACACTAACTTTTTTTACGCTTATAGAATGCATGAACGGCGTCGGGTATCCTTGCTCGGGGGGCGAATTCGAAGGTGGCTATTCCGATTTTGGGCATATT
>JAIENC010000094.1 GCA_019751635.1 Mycobacteriaceae bacterium | reverse complement strand
CGGAGTTCCTGCTCATCATCGATCAGGACGAAATGGTGTGGACCTTGCCATGGTGACCTGCTCAACAATTCTTCCTGGCTCAGCCCGGAAGGCGGCAGCCGCTCCTGGAGCAGCTCAGCTAACTCCCCGATCACCCGATCGATGTCTTCGGCAGTGTAGGCGTATTCCCGCACCTGCGGACCTTGGATCGCGCCGATAAGCGATGTCTTGGGATCGATAATGGTGATCTGCGCTTGTTCCGAGCTGAACCGGCTGGTGATCGCCTGCCCGACGGCGGCCAGGGTGGTGGTTTTTCCGCATAACTGCCGACCTATCACCAGTAGGTTGGGTAGCAGCTGAGATGCCAATACGACTGGTTGCAAAGCGCTTTCACCGATGGCGAACGGAATATCCCACGAATCGGCGGCCGCAGCGGTGTCGGCGAACGCGGCGAAAACCTCGTCGAGTCCGATCCGATCAGGCAGTCGTGCCAAATTTTCCAGCCGGCCGACCCCAGTCATGGCCGCCAGGAGCGGACCGATCTGCCGGGTTGTTATCCGTTCACCGGATTCCCCGCTGATCTCTGGAACGCCGACCAGCAGCTCATGGCCTTCACGGGTGACCCCGAACCCCGGCCGATCCAAGGTATTGCGGGCAGCTTTTTTACGCTCAAAACCTTCACCCATCTGCGTTTCGTCGGGGTTGCTTAACCGTAATTGGATGCGAGCATTTGAGACGTTCATCAACTGTTGCTTCTGCCCAACCAGCCATGCTGTGGCGCTGGTCATGACATGTACACCGTAGGAAAGACCTTGGCGGGCAATCGTGATCGCCCGATCACCGACCGCCACGTCTTTCTCATAGAAGTCACTGAAGTTGTCGATGACGAGGAAGACGTCGCCGAATTTGTCCGCTGGGTCGGTGCGTCCGGCTCCGGCGTCTCCGAACCGTCGCTCGCGGAATTCGGCGATGTCGATTTGGTACTGCTTAAAGGATGCTTCCCGGGCCAGGATTAACCCCTCAAGTGAGGAGATCGTTCGCGATACACCTTCATGATCGGTGGGGCTGACTACCGATACCACGTGCGGCAATCCTTCGATCGGGTACAACGCTGCCCCTATGCAAAAGAACGTCACCCGCTGTGGTCGATACATCAAGGCCGCTGAAGTGATCAACGTCATTAACGTGGTTGATTTGCCGCGTTGGGCAGTCGCAACCACCATGACGTTGTCGGTTTCGGTGTCGATGGCATGGACGTGCTGGGCATGGTCTTCCGGAATGTCGACGACCCCAACGGGAAAGACCAAGCCCCGATTTTCGCCATAGTCGACATGCCAAGGTTTGCCGCGCCAGCGGGCCACCAGATCATCGACCGGTTCGCTGACTTCCAGCGGCGCAAGCCAGATTTGATGCGGTGGGCGGGCGGGATGGGAGATGAGCGATTCGCGGATCACATCAACCAGTTTCTTTTTACGGAAACCGTCTGCATGGAAAAGGAATTGATCGGGTTCCACGGGTTCATCGGCGACCGCCAAAGCTGCCGTGTCCTCAGCGCTGAGCGGTTGGTATTCCCAGGTCAGTGAGCGTGGCTGGGAAAAGCTCATGGCTACTGTTTGGTGCGCGGCGACGCTTTTCTTCGGTGCCACGAACGGGGCGGATACGTAAAAACACCGAAACTGGTCGAGGTCACGTGGGCCCACCTTGAGCAACGCATACCCGTTTTCCTTCGACGGTAGATGCAAAGCGGCGTCACTACCGATCACATCACGCGAATCTTCCGCGGTCTCGGCGCGCAGTGCGACCCGAAAAGCAATGTTGCTCTTGGCTTTACTGAGCGAAGATAAATCGAGTCGCTGGCCTCCGAGGGTGAAAAAGACATTGCAACCACGGCCTTCCTGGCCGATGTGAATGACCAGCTCAATCCAGTCCGGATGATGGATGAACAACTCGAGGTATTCATCGATGATGACCAGCAATATGGGAACTTGTTCGAGATTCCTTCCGGCCAGCCGCATCTCTTCGTACTCATTGGCATCGCGAGCCCCGGCCTCCTTGAAAAGCCGGTAACGCCGGGCTATCTCACCATTAATTGCTTTACGCATTCGCTCGGCTAAGTGCCGATCATCCTTGCCCAAGTTAGACAACGAACCGGCGACATGGGGGAATCCTTGAAGGTCTTGGGCCGCTGACTCGAACTTCATGTCGACGAAGATCACGATGAATGTTTCGGGGGAGTGGGTGAGTGCAATGCCGCTGCACAACGATAGAAAGTATTCCGACTTGCCGGAGCCGGATGTCCCGATTACTACGGAGTGAAATCCAAAGCCGCCAAAATCTTTGGCGCGCAAGATGATGTACTGCAACTCGCCACCTGGCTGCACGCCGACCGGCACCATAGCCCACTTTGGATCGCCGCGGCCGCGGCTTTCGGCCCAGAGCCGATCGACGTCGAGTTCTTGCGGATTGTTGATCCCCAGCGCCCGTAGCAATTCCCCGCCCTGGCCGTCGGTCTCAGCCAGTTCTCCGCCCCGCGTGGGCGACCACCGTGCCAGCGCGCGGGCATAGCGGTGAGCGGTGCTTTCGGCAAGTATGTCAGCGGTGGCGTAAAAAGCGTCACGATGCAGCAGGCGGCCGTTACGCAGCGTGAAGCATTCATGTTCATCGGCGAAACCAACACCGATGCCCGGTCGGGTTGCCAGCCGTAACACCGTGATTCCGGCCATGCCCTTCTGCCCGGTAACGCCTTCCCAGTGCTCGGGGGTACCCACGTGGTCATCGACAATCACCCAATGTGGTCCCAGCGCCGGGCCGTTGTGGGATTCCACGGATGACGGCATGGAGGTCGGGCTGGTCCCCAACGGCGGGACCCAAGGGCCCCGGCCCTTGCAATGCAGCTCGGCGTCAAGCGCCTCTTCCAACTCGGTCGGTGAGCTAAATACCAGTCGGCGTAGTCCGCAGGCGTCGAACATGGTGTCATGCTGATTGTGCGGCAACCACACCAGCCAAGACCACAGCTCGGGATGTCGGGTGACCACCATGATCTTGAGGTCACTGGGGCTGTGGTAAACCCCCAGTGAGCACAGGATCGCTCGGGTGAAGCTGCGCAGTTCATCGATATCGTCTCCGACAAAGCTGAATCCAGGTTTGGACCGCAAGCTCAGTACCTTGCTCGCTCCGCGAATCTTGCTTTGTTCCAGGATGAAATCTCTGAGTGCACCGCCGGTGACCGGCTCCAGTTCCTCGCCGATCGGAACTTCTGGCCACTGCAGTGCAACCGCGGACTCGTCGGCTAGCTGAATGCCTATGCCAAGCCGGACGTCAAGGAAGTCCGGGTCGGTTGGGCGGCGTTCCCACATCCGTGCACCGCCGATAACGGTAGCCAGGTGTTGTGGATCGCTATGTACGAAGAGCTGGTTACGGTGGTGCTCTTTGGCGGCACGCTGCACTTCGTCGCGGTCTTCGTCGAGCTGGCGTAAATAACTGCGCCGCTGCCTTTCTTGTTCCCCCCAACTGATTCGGCGGCCCCGCCCAGCTCGTCCGCTAAACATCAGCGCACCGAAACCGACTAGGCCCATCATCGGGAAGAAACCGGTTTGTAGTGATCGCATTCCCGAGGCATACATCACCACCAAGGTTCCGGCGATCCCTATTACCAATGCCGGAAGAGCGATCATCAACGCAATGTTGCGCGGTTCACGTTCCGGCAGCGCCAGTGGTGCAGCGATGGAGATTCTTACCGGCGGGACAGTCCTCGGCAGCGTGCGGGGGCCTCGGGCGAAACCGCGTTTCGACATCACTAGCCTCCAGCCGGTTGCTGATCGACATCGGGGATAGCGGCAACGGCGCCGGTACTGGCAATAGTGTCGCGCGCTAGCAATGCGCTATCGGTGCTGATCGCTGGTCCGGCTGCAAACGTGCGCAGGATCGGCCATGGCGCTTGTACGGCGTTGCGTGGGTCTAGCCCGAGGGCCTGCAAGGTACGTTGATCCGGCTGTATTCCATACCGAATGCCCTGTGGTGCAATCCAATACAAACTTTCTCGGCTGGTTGAGGTTGCCGCACCGCTGGTTGTTGCGACGAAATTAGCTGCGCCTGGCAGCACCAGGGTTTGGTCAGCTTCTACCGAATCCGGGCCGCGGTCATCGCGGACCAGCCGGACCAAGCGGGCATCCATGCCAATGGGGACTGGCAGGCCGCGGCCGGAGAAAAGGGTAATAGTGGCTTGTGGATCGCTGGACTGCTTCTGCCAAGCCGTACACGTCACCGGATTAGCTTCGGTGTCAACAAAATCCAGTTTTCCCGGCGGGTAATAGTCGACGTTGAGTGCCTCGGCGGCCGAAACGACGGGAATGTGGACCAACTTATCTGGTGAGATCAGGGTAGGAGTCGCGGAGTTGTGGGGATCTGCGGTGCGGAGCAGATCCGCGACGAAACCGGTGATCTTCTGCACGCCTCCGGCTAGCAGTAGATAAAAGCCGGTGACGGCGCCCCGGGCGTCGCGGGTATGCACGATAGCGCCCACCGTTAAGCCAGATAGCCATGGCGAAGGTTGTCCGGCGTTCGGAATTTCGGGGACAACAAGAGGTTCCGTTGATGGCATGGCATCAAAGAGTGCATGGGAGATCTCGATGGGATAGGTCACTCCGGGGTCGAGCCCGAGGTTGAAGGTCACGGCTCGATCGGTCGGGTCGATTTGAGAGCGATGACCGTCCCAGATCACGTAGGTGGCGGCCTGGTGAGTAGCCAGAATGGCCTGTGTCGGGAGCATCGGCACGGCTCGCCCAAGAGGTGTCGACAGCGCTCCGGCAATGGAGGTCACCACCGGCCTACCGGTGCTGCCCCGCGCGGCTGCAGTATCGCAGACCGACCATGCCGACACGGTGTTCGCGGTGCTGGTAAGACTGTCTGGAATACCGGGAATCCCAATCATCGGACCGGTTGGATAGTTGGCTATTTCGTTGGCGTTGACCCACATTGGGGCGGCGGCTCTACCCACCGCTAACCGTGCTGAACTCAGGTTAAGTGCGGGATAAAGACGCCCATCGATTTTGGCGTAGATCGCACCGGTGTCGCGATTTCCGATGATCGCCGACTGGCCGACCAGACCAGCCGGCTTCATGACATGCAACAGTGCCATCCAGCCCACTCCGAGCAAGACCAAAACCATGGAAAGGGCAACCGCCGCTTGTTGTTTGCGGTCATCATGCTTCATCCGCACGGAGAATCGGGTGATTGCCGCCCGTAGTCTTCGGTTGTAAAACAGGTGGCCAGAGTTCTGGTCCCGGTTGGATAAATTCAACGGCATGATCAGTATCCCCGGGGTGTGCGACGAATATCTGCCTGTTGTACCAGCGTCGTAAGATTTTCGCCGGTAACGGCGACGCCATAGCGGTGCATCACATAGTTCATTGAGGCGCAGATATTAGCGACCGGATCATAGATGTTGGTTGATGTTCCGGGTTGGTGGTAATGCATGAACGTCGTGGGGGTAGTTTGGGTGATTCCGCACGCCTGACCGGGCCCTTGTGCGTCTAGTCGTCCGCTGGATTCCCGGTCGATCAATGTGCGGTACCCGACAAGCCAGTTGCGCTGCGCCGCAGGATGAGTAATGCCCAGATGGTGCAGTGCCGCGGCGATGTAGCGGTCCGTTCGCCGAGGGTAGCAAAGATGCCGCATTCGACGCGCATACAGAAAAGCTTGCCGACGAGATCGCTGAATTACCTGCCGCTGCATTCGCAGGCGAATCAGCATGCGGCGCAGCTCTTCTCGACGACCAAGGGGAGTGTCAGCCGCGGGGGCTAGGTCGCCTAGTGCGTCGTCAAGCAGTGTTCGCGCGGCGTGGCGGGCCAGCGCGTAATCGGTACGTGCCGTTGCTAGCGTGGTTGCCAACTCGACGTCGGTCGGGTTTCGGCGCCCTACGTTCGGAGCCGGTATGGGGTCATGCGCATAGAGCTGGTAGCCGCGTGCCAGCAACGCCAGCCCGTCGGGTGCGGCTGACCCGCTCAACGTAGGGCTCCGCCGTACCGGGCGTGGTTCTCGGCGGTTGCTTCTTCTCGCAGCGCAGCAATAACGAGGTTTACCCGATCGGCCAGCTGCGCATGGGTGTAGCTGGTCAGCACGTCTGGATGCAAGGTCAACTCAATCAGGCGGCCATCGGAGTTGACGGCAGCCTGAACATCGCCCGCATCAACGCTGTAGGCAATCGCCTCGGTCTGCGCGATCAGCGTCTCCCATTTATCGGCCGCGTCGCTTAAGTCACGCAGCACCGATTCGACGAGGTCTGTATCGCTTAGTTCCGTGCGATCGTCCGACCCCGACACGCTGCCAGTATCTCGACCCCATCCCACCAGGGTCAATTCATACCATGGTGGTCGTTAGGCGTCGTCGCGGCCTGGGATTTTGCTCGTTGGGTGGGTATGTCCAACTTGCTGCCAGTTAGTGGAACTGGGGGAAGCTCGTAATCTCACAGAATATTTTCTGGCGTTTTTTCGGCTGCAAGTTTTCGGCCGCTAAGGTGTCGCACTGCTGGTAGTTGCTGGCGGCGTTGGCCAGGCTGGTAGCGCGAGCGTCGATGCCGCCGCAAATGGTAGCAAGTGTCTTGATATGTATTGCTTCGAACTCCGCTAAACAGGAATTAAACTCTTCGGTGAGTCGGCTGCCGTGGGTCAACTGGACTTGCTCCAGGATTCGCGGCCCGGCAATGCTCTGTGTCTGCAAAGCGATAGCACAGTGGCTTACGGCAGTTGCCATGTTTGTCAACTTGCCAGGTGCAACGCTCATGATGCTGCTGAGCTGTGGGCGAAGTGGTACGAAACCAAGACTCAGCTGTCGTTGCATGATGGTTAAGCCTGAACACAGGTTCGCCATTTTCGCTGCTTGACTCGTTGTCACGACCTCCAGTTCCTGGACGGTTCCGCTACACCGGGATGTCGCATTCGCCGCGGCGCCTTCTTGCAGGGTCAATGACTCCGGCTCATTCCCGCTGTCAGCAAGAGCGAGGGCAGCCGTCTTTGCGGCGTGCAGATCGGCGTGGATTTCATCCAAACTTTTGCGGGCCCCTATGACCCCACCGGCCTGCCTGCGAATCACCATAGCCACGTTGCGCTCAACTGTTGCCAACTCCGCCACAAAGTTGGCTAGGGCCTGGCTCTCAATGGCAAACATTTCTCCCGCTGGCCCGCTCCACGGCGCTAGCTGGAAGACGCGCACCATCTCCTGGGAAATCGCACGAAGCTGTTGCGACGCGCTCTCATATTCAGCGCCGAAAGTCGGGAACCCGATGCCGAGCTGGTTTTTTGTCTCCAGGACAGTTGCTAGCGCTGCGTCAATGATCGCCGTGTTGGGCACTACCGGGTTTTCGCCACCCATGGCACATTCGCTCCTGAATTTTCCCCGAACCCCAAACGGTATGATGATACCGAACATTCGAGCCACGCTTCGACGCATCTCGATGTGATATACCTCAAAATTTGAATGAAAAATCGAATTTTTTAATTTGTGCGTAGCTTGAGTTGATAATTGTGTTGACCGCACTAGTCGTTATTAGGTGGGTGCGCACCGGTATGTCCCTAACTGGCTTTGTGACTATCATCTATTATCGGCGGTCGCTGGGCCCGTTTCCGGAAGGTGGTTATGGCGAAATCTTCTCCATCGTCGCGGATTTCCCATGCCTTCAGTACGCCAATTGTGGATTCGGTCGAGGTGCTAAGAGCTGCTCTGCAGCCCAGATTTACGGTAGAGCTGGGTTCGGGCCGGGCCATGACACAAACCTGGCTGGACACGTTTGATTGGCGGCTGCACGCCACCGGTATCACGCTGGAGTACGTTGATCAAGGGCCCTTGACCGGGCATTTTCCCGATGGTGCTCAACTGCACGGCGCCTTGCCGCAGCGAACGTGGCCGGTGCAAGTAGAGGATCTGCCCGCTGGTCCGCTGCGGGACGCACTGGCGCCGATAATCGTGCCCAGAGCGCTATTGCAGGTTGTCACCGTGCACCGCACGTCACGTGAAGGCCGGATTCTCAATGCCGACGAAAAAACCGTGGCCCGGTTGGTGATGGAAAGCGATGAGCACGGTACGACCCGGTTACTGGTGCTACCGCTGCGCGGCTATGCACCCCAGGCGGAGTGGATCGCGGTTCGATTGGCCGGTACCGACGGGTTTACCGCGATCACGACAACGCCCTATGCCGAAGCGTTAGCCAGTGCGAGCCGTCACCCCGATAACTATGACAAGAGTCCGACCGTGCCATTGCACCCGGACACTCCCGCTGCGGTCGCGATTGCGACAGTGCTGCAGCATTTCCAGACTGCCATCACAGACAATTTAGCCGGAACCATCGATGACCTCGATATCGAATTCCTGCATGACTTGCGGGTGGCGGTACGGCGTACCCGGTCGATCCTTAAGCTCACCGGAGAGGTGTTGCCCGCCGATACGGCGGTGCGATTCGCCCCCGAATTCAAATGGTTGGGTGATCTGACCACGCCGGTTCGCGATCTGGATGTCTATCTGCTCGGCTTTGACGCCATGGTGTCCGGGTTGGCCTCGGCTGAGCCAGCCGAACTCGAGGAATTCCGGTCATTTTTGCTTCAGGAGCGAAAGGTTGAACGTCGCAGTCTGGTGCGCGGCCTGCAGTCTCGTCGATTTCTACGGCTGATGGACGAGTGGAGCGTGGCCTTGGCGGAAGCCGCTGATAGCTCTGCGGTGGGGGCAGGTGGACTGACGATCGCCGGCTTGGCGCGTCAACGAGTTGGTCGAGTGCTCAAACGGGTTGCCCGGCAAGGGGAACACATCACCAACGACTCACCTGGAGAACAGGTGCATGAGCTGCGCAAGAGATGTAAGGAACTGCGGTACTTGCTTGAGGTGTTCCGGCCACTCTGCGCCGTCGCGCCACATCGCGCACTGGTCAAGCACCTCAAGGCGGTCCAGGACACGCTGGGTGACTTTCAGGACGGCGAAGTGCAACGCAACGCCGTCCGTCAATTCGCTGCGACAATGATGAACGCGGGTGTTGCCTCCTCGGAAACCCTTTTGGCGATGGGTGAACTGGCTGCCCAGCTCGATGCGCAGCAGTCCCGAGCGCGGGAATTGCTGCCGGATCGGCTGCTGCCGTTTGTGGCAGAGGCGCATCAGACTCGAGTGAAGACGCTGGTGCTGCGATGAAAATCTATGCGACCTACAACATCAAGGGTGGGGTCGGCAAGACGTCGGCTGCCGTCAATCTGGCGCACCTGGCGGCCCGCGACGGTGCTCGCACCTTGTTATGGGACCTCGATCCGCAGGGTGCGGCGACGTACTTATTCCGAGTACGCTCCAAAATCAAGGGTGGCAGCAAGGCGTTGGTGCGAGGAACCCGATCTCTGGATGAGGTGATCAAAGCTACCGACTTTGATCGTCTTGATCTGATTCCGGCAGATTTTAGCTACCGCAATATGGACCTTCAGCTTGACGCAATAAAACAGCCGATTCGTCGAATTCGTCAGTTACTTCGGCCCTTTGCGGGGGAGTACGATGCGATCTTTCTTGATTGTCCACCAAGCATTTCCTTATTGTCGGAGAACGTACTGCACGCCGTCGATACGGTATTGGTTCCGATGATTCCGGCGACGCTGTCGGTGCGTACCTTCGATCAATTAGTCGATTTCATCGATGATTTCGATGGCCCGCACGCTCGCCGACCACAGATATGTGCCTTCTTTTCGATGGTAGATCGGCGCAAGCGGCTGCACCGAGACCTCATTGAGCAACTGGCGGCTGACCGACCGGGAATCCTCACTACCGTCATCCCGGCCTTGGCGGTCATCGAGCAGATGGCCGAATGGCGTGCGCCAGTAACGGCTTTCGCTCCCCAAAGCGTCGGATCATCGTGCTACCAAGCTTTGTGGGAAGAAATCAATGCACGGTAGCGCGGGGCGGGCTTAAACCGATAAACCGACAGTTTTGGCTAACCAGTTCGGCGCCAGCACTGACAACGTGGTCGCGCCCGCGGTTGCGGCACCGACACTGGCCCAGGCGACCGGACCCAGCGGTGTGCAGCCGAAGAAGTGGCTGATTCCGGGGGTTTGGATGATGGCAACTAGCACCGCTGTGCTGCCTAGGGCGGTTGCCACAACAAGCGGGCTGCGGGTTCGGGTGAGCAGCGTCTGGGCCAGTTGTGTGGTTACTAAAGCAGTCAAACCCATTGTGGAAGTACGTCTTTCGGTTCCCGGTGTCCAGCGTCCAATGGTCCACGCTGCCGTTGCGCCCGCGGCGGTGACCACGCCGCGGGTGACAATCTGCCGCATCAGTGGCCCGTCGAGGGACGGCGTTGGCTGGATCAGCACCGCGCGCTGGTATGCCCGCAGCACCTCTTCGGTCTCATGGGTGATGTCCTCTTCGGCGTCGTCAAGCTCGGGGAACTGCGGGGTTACTGCCACCGCGAGGGCGGGAAACATATCGGTAAGCAGGTTGACGAGCAGCAGCTGACGGGTTCCTACTGGCGCCCGCCCGGTGCCGAACGCGGTGCCCAGAATGGTAAAGAGCACCTCACCGATGTTGCCCCCCACCAGAATTGACACCGCATCACGTACCCCGGCCCACATGCCGCGGCCCTCAACCAAGGCGTCAAGCAGGACGCCTAAATCGTCTTCGGTGAGCACCATATCGGCGGATCCGCGAGCGGCCGATGAGCCGCGCCCGCTTACCCCGATTCCTACATCGGCCATTCGGATCGCGGCAGCATCGTTGGCGCCATCGCCGACCATTGCTGTTACCCGTCCACTGCGCTGCAGTGCTGCGATAATTTGGACTTTCTGTTCTGGGCTAACCCGGGCGAAAACCTGGATGTCCGCGGCTAATTCGGTAGCAGCTTCTGAGTCGAGTGCGGCCAGCTCGGCGCCGGTGACCACTTTGGCGTCGGACTGTAACCCCAGTTGATGGGCGATCGCCCGTGCGGTCACTGGATGATCACCGGTGATCAACACCACGCGGCGTTTGGCGCCCTGTAGCGCCTCGATGAGTGGCCGCGCCGAGGGGCGTGCGGTGTCGGCTAATCCGATGTAGCCCATCAGCTCCAGGTCGTGTGCGCCAGCATCGACCTGGTCGGCATCGGTATCGTCATCGGCGGTCCCTAGTTCCCAGCGGCGTTGGGCCACCGCCAGCACGCGCAAGCCTTGCTCGGCAAGGTGATGCACCAATGACTCTGCGTGGTCATGGTCGACGTCTGGGTTAGCGAATCGGCAGCGGGGCAGCACGACTTCGGGGGCCCCTTTGAGCATAAGCAGCGGCTCAGCAGTGTTGATGCTTAGCGTGCCGATAGCGGCGGCGTAACCGCGGCTGGACTCAAACGGTACCTCTGCGAGCACATTCCATATCGAATTATCTTGATTAGCAAGGGAATTTGCCGCAGTGAGAATGGCTTCGTCGGTGGCGTGCGCGTGTCCCTGCCCGTTACGGGGATGAGTGCATGCCCGAGCCGCGGTGGTGAGTACCTCGACGGTTTCCGGGGACGCTTCCGGCGTGCTGGGGTCGCAGACCGGACCGTTCACCTCGGCGGTGGCTGGCACCGCACAGACGACCCGCAATCGGTTCTCGGTGAGAGTGCCGGTCTTGTCGAAACAGATGGTATCGACTCGGCCCAGGGCTTCCACGGTGCGTGGTGCGCGGACCAGTACGCCACGCCGGGACAAGCGTTGAGCTGCGGCCAGTTGGGCCAACGTGGCCACCAGCGGCAGGCCCTCAGGGACCGCGGCCACCGCTATCGCGACGCCGTCGGCAACAGATTGCCGCAGCGACCCATGCCGCAGCAAGGCCAAAACCGACACCGCGGCACCGCCGGCCAGCGTCAGCGGCAGGACCTTGTTAGTGAGGTCTCGTAACCGGGCTTGTACCCCGGCAGCCGATTCCACATCAGAGACCGCGGTGATCGCGCGGTGCGCGGCGGTACCGGCGCCGGTGGCCACCACAATCGCTCGAGCATGCCCGGCGACAATCGTGCTGCCCTCGAACAGCATGCTGGCTCGGTCACGATCGCCGACTGCAACGGGGTCTACCTGCTTGTCGACGGGCAGCGATTCACCGGTGAGAAAAGACTCGTCCACCTCAAGGTCTTCGGCCACCAACAGGCGGGCATCGGCGGGCACCACTTCCGGTGCGGCCAGATCAATGACATCGCCGGGATGGAGTGAACTGGCGGGTACCCGAACCGTGCGTTCGGTGCGTCGGGCCGCCTCTAGTCGACGTCGTGTTGTCGCCACCGCGGGGACGACGACTCGGCGTGCGTGCCTTTCCTGTTCGGCGAAGAGTTCGGCGGCGGCGGCTTCGGCCCGTAACCGCTGCACCCCCCCGGTAATTGCATTGGCGGTCATTACTCCGGCGACCAGCAGCGCGTCCACATTGCTGCCAAAGATCGCCGATGCCGCTGCGCCGACTGCCAGGATCGGTGTCAGCGGATCAGAAAGCTCGGCCTTGGTTGCGCTTAATACCCGGCCGAGTTGACGTGTTGGTCCACGCAGCGGGGCGATCACCGGTTCATAAGACAGGTCGTCAAGGACGCGTCGCCAGGGTGCTTTAGTGGGCTCAATGACGATGGGGGCCAGATGCCGCGTTGTGCCGGCCAGTCGTGAATAGACGATCTCGGGGTCTAACGCATGCCAGGCA
>JAIENC010000269.1 GCA_019751635.1 Mycobacteriaceae bacterium | reverse complement strand
ACTTCATCGTCGATGAACGAACCCAGCGTTCCAACAGCTCACGATCACTATCAGCAATCAACAACGGCGCCGCACGCATACGTAATTGAACCAAACAATACCGCCCAATTACTTCAGGCGCGCCGCACTAGATCGCAGGTTCGAGTCGTGCCGGGGGCGCTGGCATTTCCGCAGTTCATTAGGCATTTTCGAGGACTTCCCTAGTTCTCGGCGTCGGTTTCTGGTCGGTGATTCAGTAGTATCGACAATATCCGCAGCGACACGCCCCCGACTTTCTTGCTGCAGAACGAAGGCGACCCGGTCGAGAGCATCCAGAACTCCCTGACCTATTTTGCGGGGTTAAGGGCAAAAGATGTGCCGGTTGAATTGCACACCTACCCGCACGGCGGCCACGCCTTTGGCCTGCGCCAGACGGCGGAACCGTCAACGCACTGGCCGAACTTGGTCGAAACTTGGCCGCACGGGCTGAAGATGGCGCCGTGAGATTCGCCGGGATTCGCCACACCGCCTTGTGTCATCTTCCCCTGGTCAGAACGAGCGGATAGAGCGCACGCCTGCAGCTTGGAACCGCCGGAGCGCCGCATCCCGCGTAAGGCATCGACCAGGTGTGGCTTCTGGCCAGCTGGCTGAGGTCCGGAAGTCTTTGGTGGGCATAGGGTTTGCTTGGATGGCAGCTAGTGCTGTTGGCGGGGTTATGACGGCCAGCCACTGCACTTGTGCCGCAGAGCGATTGGTTGAATTGCTAAGGGGAGAACCGCTGCCGGACGGTACGGTAGCTTGCTGACATAGTCCAGCCAACTGACCGAGAGTGGGTGGCTCAGATTCCGAGGCGCCTGGAGTCTGCGGCTGTAAAAGGTTGTTCCCCAACAGGTTATCAAGCAATGCGACTACAGCACCGCGCTGGACCTGCCCACCGCCGGTCGAATTGCCCACATCAGCCACACTGGACGCATACAACAGCGGGGCGGATGGCCCACTGACTAGCTCCGAAGAGCTGGCCGCGCCCGACCTCAACGCCGTGGGCGCCCAACGCGTCGCCCCCGCACCGGAAGGCAGCTTTGCCAACACATCATCGACAACCCACTGGTAAGTCTCGATCGCCGGAGCCAGAGATCTTTGGGTGTGCGTGCCGGCGTCATCTAAATTAACGAGCACGGCGATGACCTCAGCGATCACCGCAAGAGCCAAAACGGCGCCAAACCCAATTAACACCATTTCGTATGTCTGTTTAATCAGGACATCACACGCCGCTTGCCATAATGCGGTCAAAGCCATCGCAACCCCGATCCCGCCGATCAACGCAGCGAGCACAATCTCCAGATCCCGGCGCGCCTGCTTGACGTGGTCAGCCTGAGTCGCTACAGCCTCTGCTACCTGCTGGTCGGCCTGGATAATTGCTTCTACCCGGGCTTGCTGCTCGTTGACTTTGGACTCATAGTCATGTGCCCCCCCCAGAAAGCCGGACCAGGAGAAATAACTCGGACGAGCACCCCGCAACCCGTCAGACGCATCGCCACCCAATCGCCTGCCGCCGCTGTTCACCTCATTACCCCGATTAGGTGGACCTGATCCGGTCTCCATGACCACAACCGTCACGATCACCGCCAACGTCGTCAACGTCGCTACCACACAACCTGCGCGAACCATCTTCTTCTGCCATAGACCCCGCTGCTCAGCCAGCTGAACCTCCCGGGCGGCGGCCCGTTCGTCCTCACGCAGTTCGGCGGCCCGTTGATCCTCTACTTGGAAAAGCTCTCGTTCGGCTCGTTCGGCGGCCCTTCGTTGCCCGATACGTCGATCGGCCTCCCCCACGATTTCTTGCCTGAACTGCCTTCCCTGAAACTTATTTACCACCTGGATTTGCGAATCCCAGCCTGGCGCTTCGGAAGGCAGACCCTGCTCCTGTAAGAGCAGATTGCGCTCTTGTCGGTCGACTGCTCGTTGCCAAGCCGCGCTCTGTCGTCGTGCGGCTGCTTGATGTTCGGTCTCTCGGGCGGCTTCTCGTTCGGCTTTTTCGATACCTCCTGGTGACCATACGTACATCTGATCGACCGCTTGCTGCGCGGCTTCTGGTTCACGAACTGCTGCTGACCGTTCTGCATCTTCCAATAAGTCGTCTTCTGTTTGAGCAGCCGGATTAACGCCCAGACCGGTCGGGGTAAGCGTCCGTTGATGCTGCGGTTGCCCTGGCGCGGTCATCGCTAATCCTTTTCATCGATTGCTTGCTCTTCCAACCAATTGGGCCTTGGCCTTCCGCAATGAGAATGCAATTCATCCACTGAGGTAGGCCGCCATGAGTGCAGTAGTAAACGGATTGGCAATGGATAGCATTGAGGAATCCGAAGCGCTCCGTGTGCGAGTGCCCATAGCCTAGCAACAAATGCATGCGCTTACAATCATTTGACGAACATCACACCCCCGAAACGGTTAATCCTCGCCAGGTATGAAGGCCGACCGCCGATGTTGTCTCGTGCCAAAATCACCACCCGGGTTCGACTCTGCTGACCCGTACAGCACGAAACGATCGCCCGCGGCGAGATGGCGCGCCGCGTTACGAGAGCAGGCGACTCGTTCCGCCTGGGTCAGCAGGTTGGAGATGGTGTTGTAGACCAGGTAGACCAACAAGCATTCGCCCAGGGCAAAAAAGGTGGCCATATCGCCGGTGACGACGGGAATAGCTGCCTTATCGGCCTTTCCCGCAGCCGAGCGATCATCGCGTGAGACAGCTTGATGCCGGTGACCGATACACCGCGCCTGGCTAGCGGAATGGCCACCCGGCCGGTTCCGATGGCGAATTCCAGCGACCGGCCCCCGGTGAATGCGCATCAAAACGCGGGACGGCTCACACATCAAAAGGGGCCAGACGATAGCGTCAGACCATAGCTCGCGCCAAAGCCCGCTCTAGCTACTAGCCAATCGAAATCCTGGAGGTAGGCGATGCCCCACCCCGACCTGGTCCTGCTGAGTATCCGTGATCACGTTGCGGTGATTACCGTGAACGACCCCGATCGGCGCAACGCCATCACGGATGCAATGTCTGCTCAGCTACGCGCGGCAGTCGAACAAGCCGAAGCCAACTGCGACGTACACGCTGTTGTGGTGACCGGCGCCGGCAAAGCGTTTTGTGCTGGTGCCGACCTCAGCGCTTTGGGGGCTGCAGGGAGCGACGCAACCGAACCCGGATTGCTGCGACTCTACGACGGCTTTATGGCGGTGGCACGATGCAGCTTGCCCACTATCGCGGCGGTCAACGGCGCAGCCGTCGGTGCTGGCCTTAATCTCGCGTTGGCCACCGATGTACGGATTGCCGGGCCCACGGCGGTATTCGACGCCCGCTTCCAAAAGTTAGGACTGCACCCCGGTGGCGGTGCGACGTGGATGCTGCAGCGTGCAATCGGGCCGCAGGCCGCCCGAGCAGCCTTGTTATTCGGTATGCGTTTCGACGCCGAAGCTGCTGTGCGACATGGCTTAGCACTCCGCGTAGCCGATGACCCGGTGGGCGCGGCGCTCCAGCTGGCCGCCGGGCCAGCCAAGGCGCCGCGCAACGTTGTACTTGCCACCAAAGCCACGCTGCGCGCTACCGCCACCCCAGGGACAATCGACAGCGAACAACATGAGCTCGCCATGAACACCGAGTTGGGGCCACAAGCACAATCAATCCAATCCCCAGAATTCGTGACGCGGTTGGCTGCCGCCCAGCGCAGGTAAAAGCATCCCAGCCTGCACTTACAGGTCCAACAGCGCGATCTCAGGTGACTCAAGCAGATCCCTAAGCCCGCAAAGAAAGTGCGCTACGTGGGCGCCGTCGGCGATGCGATGATCAAAGGCGCAAGTCAACGCCATCTGGGGACGAGCAGTAACTACGTCATCGACCACCGCGGGACGAGACTTCAGCGATCCCATGCCCAGGATCGCCGCCTCCGGGTAATTGATCACCGGCACACCGTCGTCTAGCCCTAAAGCCCCGAAATTGGACACCGTGAAGGTAGAGCCTTGCAGCTCAGCGGGTTTAACCGTGCCAGCGCGCGTGGTACGCGTTAGCCGGGCTACCGCTCCGGCGAGTTCACGTGTGGTCATAGCCTGAGCATCGGCGATCACCGGCACCAATAAGCCACGAGACGTAGCGACCGCCAAGCCCAGATGCACCGCATGGTGCGCATGCACCTGGGGACCGGCACTGGAGTTCACCCAGGTGGAGTTGAGCACGCGGTGCCGGGTTAAGCAGATGACCAGCATTCGCAAGGTAAGGACAAACGGTGTGATCGGCGCTTCCCCCTCAGCGTCTGCCGCCGTCGCGGACTTGAGTCGTTCGTGGACGCGAAGCAGGTTAGTGCAGTCGACTTGAACGCGGGCATGCGCATCAGGAATCTCTCTGCGCGCTAAAGCCATTCGCTCAGCCATCCGAGCTGCAATGCCTCGAACAGGCAACACCTCATCGCGTACGCCGGAGTGCACATCGGCAGTTTCTGCCGCCGCAAGAACGGCGGCCCGGGTGATCAGGCCATCTGACCCCGGCAGCACTTGGCCCAAGTCAACACCCAACTCGGCAGCCAGCTTTCGCACTGATGGCTTGGCTTTAGGCCGGCCTTTGTCCGGCGAACGTGACGGTATACGCCGGCTGGTATCGACGGCATCATCAATTCCATATCCGGTCATCACCGCAACCGCCCTCGCCGGCACCGTCTCCGGCGTGGTCTCGATTCGGGCCAGCACACTACCCACTGTCAGGACATCGCCTGCCCTGCCGCCTAACTCAACAATCCGACCGGCATAGGGACTGGGAATATCTACCTCTGCCTTAGCGGTCTCTACCGAACACAGCGTTTGATTGAGTTCAACCTCATCCCCCACCCCGACGTTCCAACCCAAAAGCGTGATGTCTTCGAGCCCTTCCCCGAGATCGGGGACCAGGAAAGGTTGAACACTCACGGCAACTCCATGACTCGCTCAACGCAATCCAGCAGCCGATCAGGACCAGGCAACCATAATTTTTCCAGCCGGGCGGGCGGATACGGGGTATCAAAACCGCAGGCGCGCAACACCGGCGCCTCTAACTCATAGAACATTTCTTCCTGGATGCGGGCCGCCAACTCGGCGCCATAACCCAGGCTTCGGGGGCCTTCGTGCAGCACCACACAACGCCCGGTACGGCGAATCGAGGCAGCCACGGTGTCAAAGTCAAGTGGGACAAGAGAACGCAGATCGATGACGTCAAGAGTCCAATCATGTTGTTGCTGAGCTAGTTCAGCAGCAGACAACGCAGTTCCCACCATGGCACCGTAGGTCACTACGGTGACGTCACTGCCGGCATGACGAACCGCCGCACAACCCAGCGGCGGCTGCGGCTCAACGGTATCGACGATGCCACGAGTCCAGTAGCGACGTTTCGGCTCTAAAAACATCACCGGATCCGGGCACGCGATGGCATGCCGGAGCAGCCAGTAGGCATCGGCAGGCGTCGCGGGAATCACCACCTTCAAGCCAGCTGTATGCACCCAGTAGGTCTCCGTGGAATCCGAATGATGTTCTGCTGCACCAATTCCACCGAAAGAAGGAATCCGAACGGTAACCGGCATGTGGACCGCACCGCGGGTCCGGGTGCAGTACTTGGCCAAGTGGCTAACCACCTGATCAAAAGCCGGATAGGTGAACCCGTCGAACTGAATTTCCGGGACCGGAACAAAGCCGCGAAGAGCCAATCCTACCGCTATTCCGATTAGCGCTGACTCTGCCAACGGCGTATCGAAACACCGTTGTTCGCCAAATTTCTCGGTGAGGCCCTCAGTCACTCGGAACACCCCGCCCGCGATGCCAACGTCTTCGCCAAACACCAGCACCCGGTCATCAGCTGCCATGGCATCATGCAGAGCCCGGTTAAGCGCCTGTGCCATGGTCAACGGTTGCGCTGTTGGCTGCTCGACGATCTGGGTCATGGGCGCCTCCTTACTGGGCCAGTTCGGCTCGCAACATTGCGCGCTGGGCTTGCAGCTCGGGTGTGATGTCGGCATATACCGTGGTGAACACGTCGTCGATAGCGAAGTCGGGCGCGCCGAACACCGCATCACGTAGTTCGGTGCGCAATAACTTCGCCCGCCTATCAACGTATTCCTGTAGATGCTGCGACCACAGCCCTCGACCCTGGAGATAGGCGCGGTAGCGCGGGATTGGATCCAGCGCTAGCCAGCGGTCCACTTCTTCGGGAGCGCGATACCGCGTCGGATCATCGGAAGTGGTGTGCGGGCCAAGCCGGTAGGTGATCGCCTCGATCAAGGTGGGACCGGCACCGGACCGGGCCCGAGCAGCGGCTTGGGCCATCACCGCATAGCACGCCAACACATCGTTGCCATCCACCCGGATACCGGGCATACCGTAGCCAACTGCCTTGTGCGCGATAGACGGTGCGGCGGTTTGTTTGTGGGCCGGCACCGAAATTGCCCAGTGGTTGTTCTGCACATAGAACACACACGGGGTGCGAAACACGGCAGCGAAGTTGAGTGCTTCATGCATATCCCCCACGCTGACGCCGCCGTCACCAACAAACGCGACAGTCACCGAATCTTCGGCCAGTCGTTGCGCGGCCATCGCCGCGCCGACGGCGTGCAATGTCTGGGTTCCAACAGGGATAGACATTGGCGCACAACATTTCTCGATGAAATCGAGCCCACCATGCCAGGTTCCGCGCCAGGCGGCTCCGACATGTCCAGGAGGAATTCCCCGGGTCAGGTAAACCCCTAGTTCCCGGAATTGGGGGAACAGCCAATCGCCTGCCCGCAGGCCAGCTACCGCACCGATCTGGGCGGCCTCTTGACCGCGACACGATGGGTAGAGTGCCAACTCCCCTTGGCGCTGCAGGTTGATGAATTCGGTATCCAGCTCACGGGTGATGACCATCAACTCGTAAAGCCAACACAATGTTTGTTCGGAAAGGTCACAGCTATAACGGTCTTGCGCTGTGGGCGCTCCGTCGGCATCGACAAGCTGTACCGGATCCAGCGTGACAGCAACGTCGGGCATACCGCATTATGCGCCTCCAGGCGCAGCTGCCGGAGCAGTTAGCTGGACTCGCCGGCCCGCCGCAAGATCAACTCGGCGTGCTTGAACACCGGAGAGTCGACCATGTGTCCTTCGAAGGCGAAAACCCCGGCCTCGTTCTGCGCCGCCGCAAGCAACCGCCGAGCCCAGGCGATCTTCTCATCGGTGGGCCGATACGCCTTGCGCACCACCGGGATCTGGCTCGGATGAATGCACACAGTCGCATCAAAACCCACTGCGGCAGCATCAAGGGACTCGGCTTCCAATCCGGCCACATCGGGGATATCCAGGTGAACCGCGTCCAGCGCTATCCGCCCGAATGCCGATGCCGCGAGCAGGACGGTGGATCGTACCTGGCGAGCCACATCCCGATAGCCACCGTCGCTGCGCCGGCTCGAGCTGCCGCCCAGCGTGGCGACCAGATCTTCGGCGCCCCACATCATCGCCAGAGTGGCCTCGGCGGCGGCGATTTCTCGGGCAAACACCGCGCCACGCGGTGTCTCTACCAGCGCCACCACCTCCCGCGGCGCGAGCGCGCTAACTTGTTCCGCCGATTCAGTCTTAGACAGCATCACCGTCGTGTACTCGGTGTTGGCGAGGGCCTCCAAATCCCGAGCCTGATCATCGGTACCGGCCGCATTGATGCGCACCACGGTGCGCTCGGGGTCCAACGGAGTCTGGCGCAGAGCTGTGCGGGCGGCCGGGCGATCGGGTCCGGCTACGCCGTCTTCCAGGTCGAGGATCACCACATCGGCGGTGGCGGCGGCTTTGGCGAAACGACCGGGACGATCAGCTGGGCAGAACAGCCAGGCCGGACCAGCGGCACGCAGGGTCATAGGGCCGACCCGGCGGACTCGGCCGGCTTTTTCTGCACCAGCGTGGTGCGCACCGCCCGCGCCACCACATCGCCGTGTTGGTTGCGTGCGGTGTGCTCCAGGGTGACGATGCCCTCGCCCGGCCGGCTTTTCGAGTCCCGTTTGCCGGTGCACACCGTCTCCGCATACAAGGTGTCGCCATGAAAAACCGGCTTAGGAAACGACACCTCGGAAAACCCAAGGTTAGCCACGATGGTGCCCAACGTGAGTTGGGTAACTGACAAGCCCACCAGCGTCGCTAGGGTGAACATCGAATTCACTAACCGCTCACCACGAAAACCCGGCTGCTCCGCGGCCCAGGCCGCGTCTAAATGCAGCGACTGGGTGTTCATCGTCAACGTAGTGAAGAGCACGTTGTCGGCTTCTGTGACGGTGCGGCCAGGCCGATGCAGATACGTGGTGCCGATCTGGAATTCCTCGAACCACAAACCACGTTGGACCAGCGTCTGATGAACCTCCTGCTCAGCCGGGGTCACGACAACCCCAACGAGCGGGCGATCAGCATCAGTTGCACCTCAGTGGTGCCCTCACCGATCTCCAGGATCTTGCTGTCCCGGTAATGACGAGCCACCGGGTATTCGTTCATGAACCCATAGCCACCGTGAATCTGGGTGGCGTCGCGGGCGTTGTCCATCGCCGCTTCCGAGGCAATCATCTTGGCGATCGCCGCCTCTTTTTTGAAGGGCTTGCCCGCCAACATTTTCGCGGCCGCATCGTAGTACGCCGTGCGGGCGACGTAGGCGCGCGCTTCCATCCGGGCAATCTTGAAACTGATCGCCTGATTCGAGCCAATCGGCCGGCCAAACGACTCGCGTTCCTTGGCGTACTTGACGCTCTCATCCACGCAGCCCTGTGCCGCACCAGTTGCCAACGCGGCGATAGCGATGCGCCCCTCGTCGAGGATGGACAGGAAGTTGGCGTAGCCACTGCCGCGGACGCCCAGCAGATTTTCTCCCGGGACGCGGGCGTCCTCGAAGGTCAACGGGTGGGTGTCTGAGGCGTTCCACCCCACCTTGTTGTAGGTCGGCTCGACGATGAATCCGGGTGTGCCGTTTGGCACGATAATGGTCGAGATCTCCTTGCCACCATCGGCCCGAGTACCGGTAACCGCCGTGATGGTCACCATCGAGGTGATGTCGGTGCCGGAGTTGGTGATGAACTGCTTGGCACCGTTAATCACCCACTCGTCGCCCTCAAGTCGTGCCGTGGTCCGAGTAGCACCGGCGTCCGAACCGGCACCCGGCTCGGTCAACCCAAAGCTGGCCAACGCGCGTCCCGTCGCCAACTCCGGCAGCCACCGCTGTTTCTGTTCCTCGGTGCCGAACCGATAGATCGGCATCGCGCCCAGACCCACCCCGGCCTCCAGCGTGATCGCTACCGATTGGTCGACCTTGCCGAGCTCCTCCAGCGCCAACGCCAACGCAAAGTAGTCGCCCCCCATACCGCCGTACTCTTCCGGAAACGGCAACCCGAAAAGCCCCATCTCCGCCATCTTGGCGACAACCTCGTAGGGGAAGCTGTGTTCCTCATCGTGTTTGGCCGACACTGGCGCGACAACGGTCCGCGCAAAGTCGGCCACCGTGTCGGCCAGCTCTTGGTATTCCGGCGGCAACGTTCCCGCTGCGATGGTTGTGCTCATCACTCGTCCTTGTGCTCATCGGGGACCAGCCGCGCTAGCACCTGATCCACCGCTACTTGCTCACCGACCGACACCAATATCTCGACTTGTCCCGAAATCGGTGCTCGCAGTGTGTGTTCCATCTTCATTGCCTCAACGACCACCACGGCCGTACCTGCGACAAGATGGGCGCCGTCGGTCGCTGCGACAGCAATGACGCTGCCCGGCATCGGGCTAATCACCTCGGCCTGTTGCGGGCCGGTTCCGCGGTGAATCGTGCGTTCTTCGGCTTCACGCAGATGCCAGGTCCCTCGCTCGTCGGCGATCCAGAGGTGTCGGTCGGTCTCTGCCCAGCGATAGTGGCGACGCACCCCGTGCAGTGTCACAGTCAGCCGACCGGGGTCGACTTGCACGCTGGCCGAAAGGATTTCACCGTCGCTGAGCTGAACACGAGCGTTTTCTGGCGGCCCCCACACCGACACCGTTTCGGTACGCTGCGCAGTGTGCACCTCGGTGCGCACAGGCGCCGGCTCGGCACCAACCCGCCATCCCGTCGGTGCCGCCCACACAGTGTCCTCGGTAGCCCGGGCCCGCGAAAGGCCCCACTGCCGGTAAAGCCCGCCCGCCGCCAGCACGTCGTCAGGCACGGGCAACGGCGAGAAATCTGCTAACCGCTCGTCGAGCAGGGCGGTGTCCAAGTCGCCGGTGCGCACCCGGTCGTCGGCGAGCAGAAACCGCAGAAACTCAACATTGGTCTGCACCCCAAGCACCGCTGTCTGCGAAAGCGCGCTGTCCAGCAGCGCCAAGGCCTCAGCCCGATCGGCGCCATGCGCAATGACTTTGCTGAGCATCGGGTCATAGTCACTACCAACCACCGTCCCCGCCAGCAGCGAGGAATCCACCCGGACTCCAGCCCCCGCCGGTTCGACCACCGCCAGCACTCGACCCCCGGTGGGCAGAAATTCGCGGGCGGGATCTTCGGCGTAAACCCGGGCCTCGATCGCGTGCCCGCTTAGCGTGATGTCGTCTTGGGTAAACGGTAATTTCTGCCCAGCCGCCACGCGCAGCTGCCACTCCACAAGATCCAGACCGGTAATCGCCTCGGTGACCGGATGCTCTACCTGCAGCCGCGTATTCATCTCCATAAAGAAGAATTCGTCCGGCCGCTCAGCGGAGACGATGAACTCCACCGTGCCGGCGCCGACATAGTCGACACTGCGGGCAGTGTTGACTGCCGCCTGCCCAATCCGAGCCCGAGTTTCAGAATCCAGCAGCGCTGAGGGCGCTTCCTCGATAACCTTCTGATGGCGCCGCTGCAGACTGCACTCCCGCTCCCCCAGATGGATCACGTTGCCGTGTGCGTCGGCGAGCACCTGAACCTCAATATGGCGGGGCCGCAAGACAAATCGCTCTAAGAACAAGGTGTCGTCGCCAAACGAAGACGCGGCTTCACGACGGGCACCTACCAGCGCCTCAGGTAGCCCGGCCGGATTGGTGACCAAACGCATGCCTTTGCCGCCGCCCCCCGCCGACGGCTTGATCAGCACCGGATAGCCCACCTGCTCAGCGGCCGCAACGAGCTCATCGTCGGTCAGTCCGGGGCGGGCGATCCCGGGCACCACCGGGACATCAAAAACGCCAACCGCATTCTTGGCGGTGATCTTGTCACCCATCACCGTGATCGCCCGGGCGGATGGACCAATAAACACCACCCCCGCCCGCTGGCACGCCGCTGCGAATTCGGCGTTCTCGGAAAGGAATCCGTAGCCCGGATGGATAGCTTGGGCCCCACTACGAGCCGCGGCATCGAGCACTTTATCGATGTTGAGATAGCTGGCTCGGGCAGCAGCAGGCCCCAACCGCACCGCGGTGTCGGCCTCCAACACGTGCCGAGCTTGGGCGTCGGGATCGCTGTAAACGGCTACCGCACGGATACCCATTCGACGCAACGTGGCGATCACCCGCACCGCGATCTCACCACGATTAGCTACTAAAACGGTGTCAAACATCGCACTCACATCCGGAACACGCCGTAAGACACCGGCTCTAGCGGCGCCTGGGAGCAGACCGAAAGAGCAAGTCCAACAACGGTTCTTGTATCAGCTGGGTCGATGATGCCGTCGTCCCAGAGCCGCGCGGTGGAATAGTAGGGATTGCCCTGGTTCTCGTATTGCTCACGGATCGGCATCTTGAACGCCTCCTGCTCATCCGGCGACCATGGCTTACCTTTGGCGGACAGCTGTTCGCCGCGCACGGTGGCCAGCACGGACGCAGCCTGCTCGCCACCCATCACCGAGATCCGGGCGTTAGGCCACATCCACAAGAAGCGCGGCGAGTAGGCCCGCCCACACATCGAGTAGTTGCCGGCGCCGTATGACCCGCCGATGACCACGGTGAGCTTAGGCACCCGGGCACACGCCACCGCGGTTACCATCTTGGCGCCATGCTTGGCGATGCCACCGGCTTCGTAATCTCGCCCAACCATGAAGCCGGTGATGTTCTGCAGGAACAGCAAGGGGATGTTGCGCTTGTCGCACAGCTCGATGAAGTGCGCGCCCTTAAGCGCCGACTCACCGAACAACACCCCGTTGTTGGCAATGATCCCAACCGGGTGACCGTGAATACGCGCGAAGACCGTCACTAAGGTCTTGCCGTAGTTGGCTTTGAATTCGGTGAATTCGCTGCCGTCGACCAGCCGGACAATAACCTCACGCACGTCATAGGGGACCCGCGGATCTGGCGGAACCACGGTGTATAGCTCGGTCGGTGCATGCTTGGGCTCGACGGGGCGGGCCACCTCCCAGGGGCTGGACTGCCGCGGGCCAAAGGTGGCGACGATACTGCGGACGATCCGCAGCGCATGCTCGTCGTCGTCGGCAAGATGGTCAGTGACACCGGATACCCGAGAATGCAAGTCGCCGCCGCCGAGCTCCTCGGCCGTGACGATCTCCCCGGTGGCGGCCTTGACCAGTGGTGGACCGCCGAGAAAGATCGTGCCCTGTTCGCGGACAATGACAGCCTC
>JAIENC010000066.1 GCA_019751635.1 Mycobacteriaceae bacterium | reverse complement strand
TGGTGGGCTGAACTTGGCGGTGGCGCAGACCACCCGGCATAAGGCACAAGCATTCGAGGCGGTGCGGTGTCTGCGCAACCTGGAAAACGAGAAGTACATCTCGGTGGAAGGCGGCCTGCCCTCGGTGCGGGCCTCGCTCTATAGCGATCCGCAGTTCCAAGCGAAATATCCGATGTATGACCTCATTCGCCGACAACTTGCCGACGCGGCGGTGCGCCCTGCGACCCCGGTTTATCAAGCGGTTTCTGTGCGTATGGCGGCAACGCTGAGCCCCGTTACCGAGATCGATCCGGAGCGAACGGCCGACGAGCTTGCTGCACAGGTACGCAAGGCGATCGAGGGCAAGGGGCTGCTTCCATGACTGTGGTAGAGAGCCAGGGCCTGCGGTCAGAGCGGCGGCTAGGGCTGATGCTGATCACTCCGGCGGTGATCTTGATGGTGGTGGTGCTGGGGTATCCGATTGGTTATGCGATCTGGCTGAGCCTGCAGCGCTACAACCTGACCACCCCCGAAGACACGACGTTCGTGGGATTAGCCAACTACCACACGGTGTTGGCTGACCGGTATTGGTGGATAGCGCTTGCGGTCACCCTGGCGATCATGGTGTTGTCGGTGACGATTGAACTTGTGCTGGGTCTGGCCTTGGCATTGGTGATGCATCGCACGGTCGCCGGTGCGCAAAGCGGTCGTGGTGTTGTCCGCACCGCGATACTTGTGCCCTACGGCATCGTTACCGCTGCCGCGTCGTACAGTTGGTACTACGCCTGGACGCCCGGCACTGGTTATCTGGCAAACCTATTACCCGCCGGCAGCGCACCGCTGACCCAGCAATTTCCGTCGCTGGGCATTGTCATTCTCGCTGAAGTCTGGAAAACCACCCCGTTTATGGCGTTGTTGCTGTTAGCCGGGTTGTCGTTGGTGCCTCAGGATTTACTCAAGGCCGCTCAAGTGGATGGTGCCGGCGCTTGGCGACGATTAATCACCATAGTTTTGCCCTTGATCAAGCCCACCATCGTGGTGGCATTGCTGTTTCGCGCATTAGACGCGTTTCGAATCTTTGACATCATCTTTGTGATCACCGGTGGTGCACATAACACCGCGTCAGTGTCGATGTTGGGTTATGACAATTTGTTCAAGGGACTCAATATCGGTTTAGGCTCGGCGATTTCGGTGTTGATCTTCTGCTGCAGCGCCATCATCGCCATGGTCTTTATCAAAGTCTTCGGTGTCTCGATTCCTGGGGGTGGTCGTGATGGCCATGTGGGGCGGTAATGCCGTGAGAGTGGGTAGCCGCCATGCCCTTGGTCGGGTGGTAATCGACACGGTGGTGGTGGTCTATGCGCTGTTGCCGGTGGTATGGATTTTGTCGCTGTCGCTAAAGCCGTCGTCTACGGTGCGGGACGGCAGGCTCATTCCCTCGGCGGTGACTCTGGACAACTACCGCGGCATTTTTCGCGGCGATATCTTTAGTTCGGCGCTGATCAACTCTGTAGGGATAGGACTTATCGCCACAGCGATCGCGGTTTTAGTTGGTGCCATGGCAGCTTATGCGTTGGCGCGGTTGGTTTTTCCCGGTAAGCAGGTGTTGGTCGGTGTGACCTTGCTGATTGCGATGTTCCCAACGATCTCACTGGTCACCCCCTTGTTCGATATCGAACGTGAGGTCGGTTTGTTCGACACCTGGCCCGGCCTCATCATTCCCTACATCACCTTTGCCTTGCCCTTGGCTATTTACACGTTGTCGGCGTTCTTTCGGGAAATCCCTTGGGACTTGGAGAAGGCAGCGAAGATGGATGGTGCGACACCCGGTCAAGCTTTCCGTAAAGTGATCGTCCCACTGGCCGCGCCGGGAATCGTGACCGCAGCGATCCTGGTGTTCATCTTTGTGTGGAATGACTTGTTGCTTGCGTTGTCACTGACCGCCACCAAGGCTTCGATTACCGCCCCGGTCGCTATCGTCAATTTCACCGGCAGTTCGCAATTCGAAGAACCCACCGGATCGATCGCTGCCGGGGCGATGGTGATCACGGTACCCATCGTTATTTTTGTTCTGGTTTTTCAACGACGGATCGTTGTCGGGTTGACCGCTGGAGCGGTGAAGGGATAGCTGGATGGCTGAGATTGTGTTAGACCGAGTGACGAAAAATTATCCCGACGGCGCGACGGCGGTGCATGATCTGAGCATGACGATCGCCGATGGCGAGTTTGTCATCCTGGTTGGTCCCTCTGGCTGCGGTAAAACCACGACGTTGAATATGATTGCTGGACTTGACCATATCTCATCTGGCGAGCTGCGTATCGGTGGTGAGCGAGTCAACGAAAAAGCGCCTAAGGATCGCGATATAGCGATGGTGTTTCAGTCTTACGCGCTCTATCCCCATATGACTGTGCGGCAAAACATTGCTTTTCCATTGACCCTAGCGCGCATGAAAAAAGCCGAAATCGCAGACAAAGTCAACCAGACCGCGCGAATTCTGGATCTGACCGATCTGCTCGATCGCAAGCCCGCGCAATTGTCGGGTGGTCAACGGCAACGTGTTGCGATGGGTCGGGCAATTGTGCGGCACCCCAAGGCTTTTCTCATGGATGAGCCATTGTCGAATCTGGATGCCAAACTGCGGGTACAGATGCGCACCGAGATCGCCCGGCTACAGCGGCGGCTGGGCACCACCACCGTCTATGTCACCCATGACCAGACCGAGGCCATGACGCTCGGTGACCGGGTGGTCGTGATGAATGGTGGTGTTGCGCAACAGATCGGAACTCCGGAAGAGCTTTATGCGCGGCCCGCTAACCTGTTTGTTGCCGGCTTCATTGGTTCGCCGGCGATGAATTTCTTACCGGCCACTCTCACCTCGGCAGGACTAGCGTTGCCGTTCGGTGAAGTGACGCTGATGCCGCCTATTTCCGATCTGCTTGCCCAACAACCGAAGCCGCATAACGTCATCGTCGGGGTACGTCCTGAACACTTACATGATGCTGCGTTGATTGATGCCTACCAACGCATTAAGGCACTTACTTTCGAGGTGAAAGTCGACCTAGTCGAATCGTTGGGCGCGGAGAAGTACGTCTTCTTCACCGGGCAAGGATGCGAACTGCACTCGGCTCAGCTGGCCGAGTTGGTTGCCGAATCGGATAGGGATAACAACCAATTTGTGGCTCGGGTTTCACCAGAATCCAAGGCGACCCAAGGGCAATCCATCGAATTAGCTTTCGACACAACGAGATTGATGGTTTTCGATGCCGTTTCTGGGGCTAATCTGACTCTTCCGTTGTCGGCTGGGGCTGCTTGACCTTGGTGAGCCGGTGCAAAATTTCTGCTGGGCAGGATGTTACAGCCAGTTTTTCCGCCGGAAGTTGTGGTAGAGCAGCCCACATACGATGGTCATCACCATAAGCACGGTCAGATAGCCCCAGGCCCAGTGCAACTCGGGCATGAATTCGAAGTTCATCCCGTAGATACCGGCGATCATGGTGGGCACTGCCACGATGCCCGCCCACGCCGAGATCTTGCGCATGTCGATATTTTGTTGCATGCCGGCTTTGGCGAGTGCGGCATGGGCCAGCGAGCTGAGTGTTTCGCTGTAATTGGAGATCTGTTCTGCAGCTTGCGCTTGGTGATCAGCTACGTCACGCAGATAGCGGCGCACTTCTTTGCCGATGAGGTCTTTGTGCTCGGTTTGCATCCGATGAAAGGGAACTGTCAGTGGGTTAACGCATCGGCGAAATTCGACGACTTCGCGCTTGATGAGATAGATCGGTTCGACATCAGTTCGATTACCGGGCGCGAACGTAGTTTCCTCGATGGCATCGATATCCATCGCCATCAGGTTGGCGACCGCGAGGTAGTGGTCCACCACATGGTCGGCGATGGCATGCATCACCACATACGGTCCCAGCCGCATCGTGTCGGGATCGGCATCGAGCCGCTTACGTACCTGGGAAAGCCCACCGTGTTCACCGTGCCGAACGGTGATGACGAAATCGTTGCCGACAAAGATCATGACCTCCCCGGTCTGCACGATCTCCCGGGCCAACGTCACCGATTCATGTGGTACGTAGTTAACCGTCTTGAGCACCAGAAACAAGGTCTCGTCGTAGCGCTCCAGTTTAGGGCGTTGATGGGCTAGCACGACGTCCTCGATAGCCAAGGAATGCAGGCCGAAAACCTGGCCCACCTCTTTCATCTGATGCTCATTGGGCTCGTGCAGGCCGATCCAGACGAACGCATTTTTCGCGATACCGCTCGCCTGGTGGTGGATCTTCCGCACCGTGGCCAGCGCTTGCTCATGGGTGTACGAGCCGGGTTGGCGCTGCCCGTCTATGTAGACGCCGCAGTCGATGGTGGCTGCCGCTGCGGGAATATACCCAGCGCGCAAGGTAGCCGGGGTGGGTGTACTGGCTGGAACTAACATCGAGTTCAGAATGCGAAACGGTGGCATCGGGTATCTCCCGTTGTGTCGCAGGTCTGATCGTGTGTGGTCCATGCTACGCGCGGGTACCGCCCGAATGAACCATGTTTGTCGTCGTGGCGAGCAGTTTTAGGCCGAAGAATCCGCGCCGATGTTCGTGCGCTAGTTTCATCTCAACCCACTTTGCCCAAGGAGCGTCAGTGAGCACAACCCCTTTCAAGGTCGCCGTAACCGGCGCAGCCGGCCAGATTAGTTACAGCCTGCTCTTCCGTTTAGCCAGTGGCGCGTTGTTAGGTTCTGACCGCCCAATCGAGCTACGGCTGTTGGAGATCGAGCCGGCCCTCAAGGCACTCGAGGGTGTGGTCATGGAACTCGATGACTGTGCCTTCCCGCTGCTCAGTGGCGTCGAAATTGGTGCCGACCCGAACCAAATCTTTGCTGGTGCGAATTTGGCTCTGCTGGTCGGTGCGCGGCCACGCGGTGCGGGGATGGAGCGTAGCGATCTGCTCGAGGCCAACGGTGCCATCTTCACCGCTCAGGGCAGGGCTCTCAATGAGGTTGCGGCAGATGACATTCGGGTTGGAGTGACCGGTAACCCGGCCAACACCAACGCGCTGATCGCAATGACGAACGCGCCCGACATCCCGCGGGACCGCTTCACCTCCCTGACCCGGCTCGACCACAACCGGGCCATTTCTCAGCTGGCCAAAAAAACTGGTGCGGCGGTCACCGATATCACGAAGATGACGATCTGGGGTAACCACTCGAGCACCCAATACCCTGATCTATTCCACGCCGAGATTGGCGGTAAGAACGCGGCCGAAGTAGTGGGCGACCAAGCCTGGATCGAGAAAGATTTCATTCCGACCGTTGCCCAACGGGGTGCGGCAGTCATCGCGGCCCGAGGCGCCTCGTCGGCTGCCTCGGCGGCATCAGCGACGGTCGACGCTGCTCGGGACTGGCTACTCGGCACTCCCGACGGTGACTGGGTGTCGATGTCGGTGGTCTCCGACGGTTCATACGGTGTCCCGGAAGGCCTTATCTACTCATTCCCGGTGACGACCAAGCAGGGAGACTGGGCGATTGTCGAAGGCCTAGAAATTGACGAATTCTCCCGCGGCCGGATTGATGCCTCGGCGGCAGAACTCCTCGACGAACGCCAGGCGGTCACCGCGCTCGGTCTCATCTGAGCGCGGACACGGTATCTGACCATGGCACTGGGATGACTCCCAGCTAACGTCCAGGTGCGGGGCAGTACCCTGGTTCGGTGTCCGGGATCCAAGCGGTGAGCAGCCAAGTCGATACTTCCCAAGCCGATATCGCTGACGAAGAGATCTTTCAGGCCCACCTAGCCGGAAAGCTTTCTGTGGAGTTGAAGGCTCCCTTGGATACCCAGCGTGCGCTGTCCATCGCCTACACCCCCGGTGTTGCGCAGGTTTGTCGGGCGATCGCTGCCGACCACAAGTTGGCACCTCGTTACAGCTGGGCAGGTCGACTGGTTGCGGTGGTCAGTGACGGCACCGCGGTGCTTGGCCTCGGTGACATTGGGCCGGCGGCATCACTTCCGGTGATGGAGGGCAAAAGCGCGCTATTCAAAGCCTTCGGTGGTCTGGACTCAATCCCGATTGTGCTGGACACCAAAGACCCCGATGAAATTGTTGAAACGCTGATCAGGTTGCGGCCGACGTTCGGTGCGGTCAGCCTGGAAGACATCGCCGCGCCGCGGTGTTTTGAAATTGAACGCCGCGTCATTGATGCACTCGATTGCCCGGTCATGCATGATGACCAGCATGGCACCGCGATTGTGGTGCTCGCTGCACTGCGTGGCGCGGCCAGGCTGCTCAACCGGGATATCACTGCGTTACGGGTGGTGATATCCGGTGCTGGTGCCGCCGGTGTGGCCTGCGCAAACATTCTTCTTGCCAGCGGAGTTTCCGATATCACTGTGCTGGACTCGCGCGGCATCTTGCATGCTGGCCGTGACGACATGAACAACATCAAAGCGGAGTTGGTGCAGCGAACTAATCCTGCCGGCCGTACCGGTGGCATGGCTGAGGCGCTCGATGGGGCCGACGTCTTCATCGGGGTTTCTGCGGGCGAAGTTCCTGAGGCCCTCATTGCCACGATGGCCCCCGAATGCATTGTTTTTGCGCTGTCCAATCCCGACCCTGAAATTCGGCCTGAAGTGGCAGCCAAATACGCGGCGGTGGTGGCCACCGGTCGTAGCGATTACCCGAATCAGATCAACAACGTGCTGGCATTTCCTGGAATTTTCCGGGGCGCGCTAGACGCCGGGGCGCGTAAGATCACCCAAAAGATGAAACTCGCTGCGGCAGAAGCGATTTTCTCAGTTGCCGCCGACGATCTCGCGCCGGATCGGATCGTGCCGAGCCCATTGGACCCGCGGGTCGGGCCAGCGGTGGCCGCGGCGGTAGCCGCTGCTGCCCATGCTGGGTGACGAACGCTCGATTAGTCCGTATCGGCGTCGTCGAGGGATTTTCGCCGTTGTCGTGGTGCTGGTGCTGATGATGGCCGGCTGTTCTGCTGGCCGACTCGCCGCGCAGGTGCTGGTGGTGGGATCCGGATCGGATTCGCTGGCAGTGCTACTAGCCGACATCTACGCCGCGGCACTGCGCTCCTCCGGTGCCCAAGTGCGTGTCGAGCCGGCCCCCGATCCACTGACCAAGCTGGATTCCGGGGCCTTCGATGTGGTGCCCAGTTTTACCGGGGCGGTCTTACGGGCGTTAGTACCCGGCGCAAGTGTGCGGTCGGCGGCGTCGGTCTACCAGGCCATGGTTGGGGCTCTGCCAGAAGGGATCGCCGCCGGTGACTATGCCACTGCCGCCGAAGATAAGCCGGCCTTGGCAGTGACCCAAGCCACAGCTCAGGCCTGGGGCGGAACGGATCTGAGCGTGATACCAGCCCACTGCGGCGGTCTCGTTATTGGCGCGGTTGCCGGTGTGCGCACCCCGACCACGGTGGGGCCGTGCCGACTGCCGGACAGCCCGAATAGCAGTGAATTTCCCGATCAAGCAACAATGTTTGCCGCATTGCGATCCGGACAGATCATCACCGGTTGGACCACGACCGCCGATCCCGACCTACCCGCCGATCTGGTTGTATTGGTCGATCAGATGCCGGCACTAATCCAGGCCGAAAACGTGGTGCCGCTATACCGCCGTCATGAACTAACTAACCGCCAGCTGTCGGCGATCAATGAGGTGGCCGGAGTGCTTGACACCGCGGCGCTGATTGATATGCGTCGTCAACTGGGGCGCGGTGCGGACGCGGCAGTGGTGGCCCAGGACTGGCTCGCCGAACATCCGCTCGGGCGTTAGCGCTGCCGGCATACCCTCATTTCAGCTAAATGCCGCGTCGATGATCTCCTGCTGTTCCACCGCGTGCACCTTCGACGAGCCCGATGAGGGGGCCGACATCGCGCGCCGCGAGATGCGTTTGAGCCGGCTCAGCTTCTCCGGCAGCAGCTCGGGCAGATTCAGCCCAAATGTCGGCCAAGCACCCTGATTAGCCGGTTCTTCTTGTACCCAAAAATATTCTTGGACGCCGGGGTAGCGGTCCAGTGTTTCGCTGAGCCGGCGCTTGGGCAGCGGGGCGAGTTGCTCGATCCGCACGATCCCGACGTCGTCTCGCTGATCTTTGCTTTTACGGGCGGCTAGTTCGTAATACAGTTTGCCGCTGGTCAGCAAAATCCGGGTGACCTTAGCGCGATCGCCGATACCGTCCTGATAGGTGGGTTCTTCGAGCACTGAACGGAACTTGATCTCGGTGAAGTCCTTGATCTCGCTGACCGCGGCTTTATTGCGCAGCATCGACTTGGGGGTGAACACAATCAGGGGGCGCTGGATGTCGTCGAGCGCGTGCCGGCGCAACAGGTGAAAGTAGTTTGCGGGGGTCGACGGCACCGCGATGGTCATGGACCCTTCTGCCCACAGTTGTAGGAAGCGTTCGATCCGGCCGGACGTGTGATCTGGCCCCTGGCCTTCATGCCCATGCGGCAGGAGCAGCACCAACTTGGAGAGTTGCCCCCATTTGGCCTCGCCTGAGCTGATGAATTCATCGATGATCGACTGCGCACCGTTGACGAAGTCGCCGAACTGGCCTTCCCACAAGACTAAGGCATCGGGGTTGCCAACGGTGTAGCCGTATTCGAAGCCGACAGCCGCGTACTCCGACAGCGCGGAGTCGTAGATCAAGAACTTGCCGCCGGTGGGTGTGCCGTCGGAGTTGGTAGCCAGCAGTTGAAGTGGGGTGAACTCCTGGCCGGTATGCCGGTCGATGATCACCGCATGGCGCTGAGAGAAAGTACCGCGGCGGCTATCTTGGCCGGAAAGCCGCACCAGCTTACCCTCGGCGACCAGCGACCCCAGCGCCAGCAGCTCGGCGAACGCCCAGTCGATTTTGCCTTCATAGGCCATCTCCCGGCGCTTCTCCAACACCGGCATAACCCGTGGATGCACGCTGAACCCTGGTGGTGTAGCCAGATGGGCATCACCGATACGGGCCAACAACGACTTGTCCACCGCCGTGGAGACACCCCCCGGAATTGGTTGTTCGGACTCCACCGACACGCTGGGCTGCACCGGGTGTCTCTCTAGCTCGCGGACTTCGTTGAACACCTGCTCCAGCTGACCTTGGTAGTCCCGCAGCGCATCTTCGGCTTCTTTAAGCGAGATGTCGCCGCGGCCGATCAGGGCTTCGGTGTAGGTTTTGCGGGCGCCGCGCTTGGTGTCGATGACGTCATACATGTAGGGGTTGGTCATTGACGGGTCATCGCCTTCATTGTGGCCGCGCCGCCGATAGCACAGCATGTCGATGACAACGTCTTTGTGGAATTTTTGCCGGAAGTCCACGGCTAGCCTGGCTGCCCACACGCACGCTTCCGGATCGTCGCCGTTGACGTGGAAGATCGGTGCCCCAATCATCTTGGCGACATCCGTGCAGTACTGGCTGGACCTGGAGTGCTCGGGGGAGGTGGTAAATCCAATCTGATTGTTGACCACGATGTGGATGGTGCCGCCGACCCGATAACCATGCAGCAGAGCAAGATTCAGTGTTTCGGCTACCACTCCTTGGCCAGCGAAAGCGGCATCGCCATGCAGCATGAGCGGGACTACCGAAAAGGCCCGCTCATTTTCGCTGTGGTCTTGTCCGGGGTTGGTCTTCAACAAGTCTTGCTTGGCCCGGACCAGCCCTTCCAGTACCGGGTCGACAGCCTCCAGATGCGATGGATTGGCGGTGAGCGATACCTGGAGGTCGTTGTCGCCGAACATCTGGATGTATACGCCGTTAGCGCCGAGGTGATATTTGACGTCGCCAGAGCCATGCGCCTCGGCCGGGTTCAGGTTGCCCTCGAACTCGGTGAAGATCTGCGAGTACGGCTTGCCGACAATGTTGGCTAACACATTGAGCCGGCCACGGTGTGGCATGGCGATAACCACTTCATCGAGTCCATGCTCAGCGCACTGGTCGATCACGGCATCCATCATGGGGATCACGCTTTCGGCGCCTTCTAGCGAAAACCTTTTCTGGCCAACATATTTGGTTTGCAGAAAGGTTTCGAAAGATTCGGCCGCGTTGAGCTTGCTCAGAATGTACTTCTGTTGCGCAACAGTCGGTTTGACGTGTTTGGTCTCAATTCGGTCCTGTAGCCACTGTTGCTGCTCGGGCTCGAGGATATGGGTGTATTCCACGCCGACGTGGCGACAGTACGCGTCGCGCAACACCGACAGCACGTCGCGCAGCTTCTTATGGGTGGCGCCGGCAAAGCCGTCAACTTTGAATTCGCGGTCTAAGTCCCACAGCGTCAGTCCGTGTGAACAGACATCCAGGTCTGGGTGGCTCCGAAAACGGGTTTTATCTAACCGCAGTGGGTCAATATCGGCCATGAGATGGCCACGGTTGCGGTACGCGGCGATCAACTCGATCACTCGCGGGTTTTTATCGACGATCGAGTCCGGATTATCCGGGCGCCAGCGCACCGGGACATAAGGAATGCTCAGTTCGAGAAAAATTTCGTCCCAGAATCCGTCGGAGAGCAGCATGTCGTGGATAGTGCGCAAGAACTCGCCGGACTCCGCGCCTTGGATAATGCGGTGGTCGTATGTTGAGGTCAAGGTGATGAGCTTGCCGATACCGAGCTCGGCGATACGTTCTGGACTGGCGCCGGCAAACTCGGCGGGGTATTCCATGGCGCCCACCCCGATGATGGCCCCCTGGCCGGCCATCAGTCGCGGCACCGAATGCACGGTACCGATGGTGCCTGGGTTGGTTAATGAAATAGTGATGCCGGTGAAGTCTTCAGCGGTGAGTTTGCCGTCCCGAGCGTGACGGACGATGTCTTCATAGGCGGTGACGAACGCGGCGAAGCGCATGACCTCGCAGCGTTTAATGCCAGCCACTACCAATGAACGTTTGCCGTCGCGGCCTGGTAGGTCGATCGCCAACCCCAGATTGGTGTGGGCCGGTGTGATCGCGCTGGGCTTGCCATCGACCTCGGCGTAGTACCGGTTCATGTTGGGGAACTGTTTGATCACCTGCACCATGGCGTAGCCCAGCAGATGAGTAAAGGAGATCTTGCCGCCACGGGTGCGATTGAGCTGGTTGTTGATGACGATGCGGTTGTCGATCAAAAGCTTGGCCGGGATGGCTCGCACACTGGTGGCGGTGGGCACCTCAAGGGATGCCGACATGTTCTTGACGATGGCGGCGGCCCCGCCACGCAGCACCTGCACGCTGTCGCCTTCGCCGGGCGCCGGACCGGCGGGTTTGGCCAACGCAGTGGTGGTCACCGCTGGTTGGGCGGGCGGGGTGGGTGCTGCCTTCGGCGCAGCCGAAGCCGCGGTTCGCTCAGTGAGTTCGGGGTTGTAGTCAACCAAAAACTCATGCCAGCTTGGATCGACGGAGGAGGGGTCGTCACGGAACTTTCGGTACATCTCCTCGACCAGCCACTCGTTTTGTCCGAATGGTGAACTCACGTTGCTCACGGCAGCTGTTCGCCTCGATCCTTTGTCCGTTGAGGTCCTATTTAGCTAGCATCACGAATCGGCTGCAGCAGGTGCAACGCCACTGGCCAACGCGCCGGCGGGATACCGAACGCCGCGCGGGAGTTGCTGACAATTTTTTTGCCTGCTATCCGGTTGCCGATAGCTCCGATCACGGCGCCAATACCCATCGGCAGCAGCTTGCCAAACAGCAGTGCGCTGCGGCGCAGGGTGTACCGCTTAGCGATGTATGTCAGCATCCGCCAATTCAATTGCGCCACCGTAAGTAAGGGTAATGTGGCCATACCGTCAGCAACCCAGCCGCCCCTGGTGCGTGCTGGACCGAGTAGTTCGGCGACCGCAGCTTTGCTGCCCTCGCCGACCAGCACGCTGAGCACCAGCGCGCGTTGACGTTGGGGCCCCTGCTCGACGGGGATGCCGTAGACGCTGGCCAGAGCTAACACCAACAACGCCGTGGCCTCCAGGAAGAGCACCGTTTCGCCGACCGCCGCAGCCAGGGCGGTCAAGGTCCCGATCCCGGGAAGTGTTGCCGTCAAACCCACCCCTAGGCCGGCGATGGTCACCGCAGTCAGGTAACGCTTTTCTAGCTTGGTGACAATCTCTGCCGGGGTAGCGCCTGGATTGATGCGGCGCAGCCTAGCCACGTATGCCGTGGCCGCCGGATTTAACGGCCGGGAGACCCCCTCGACGACCCGCGCCAATACGCGTGCGGACAGACTGGGCCGACCAGGACCTAACAGTGAGTCCGGCGAGGACCCAGACCGTCGAGCAGACACCGTGCCTCCCTGCGAATGGTGTGCATCCAGGCTAACTGGCGCTCCGTTGGACCGCGAGATCCGACCACGCAGCGGCGTAGCTAGCTGTTGGTGTTGCCGATGAGTTCCACCCCGTTGCCGTTCCAGCGGAAACGCACTAACCCCCCTAGGCCTTTGATGCCGCTGGAGTAGGTTAATGCCACCGTGTCTCCGGTGCACTGAGCGGGGTCAATCCCGTTGAACCCGTAAGTGTCTGGCACGCCTTGGGGGATGTATTTGCCGAGATGAAACAGTACTGCCCGAGTGGTTGGATTTGTCGCATTGGTGTTGGCTTTGATGATCACCGC
>JAIENC010000250.1 GCA_019751635.1 Mycobacteriaceae bacterium | reverse complement strand
CCTTGTGGTCCTTAGCGAAGGTTTTAATCGCTTTAGCAGCCTCAACCGGCTCACCTTCAACGAAAGCGATCGCAGTTGGGCCGACGAACAGTTCGTCAAGCCCCTCGATGCCGGCATCCTGTGCCGCTCGCCGAATCAACGTGTTCTTGGCGACGGTGTAGGTGACCGACCCGCCCAGCGACCGGCGCAGGGTAGCCAGATTCGCAACGGTGAGACCGCGATACTCAGTGATCACGCTTGCTGTCGAAGTCTTGAATTTTTCGGCAATATCTGCAACGACAACGGCTTTATCAGCCCTGGCCATGCATACCTCCTGGGTGAAAGCCCGGTGTCAGTCGTCGTGACCGCTGCGAAAGGGCATCAAGCCAGAAATAACGAACGCCCCGACGCAGGCCGAGGTCGGGGCGTTGAAAACGGCGCATACCGCAAGTAATGCCTCGTCCTCCTGCGCGGGCCGCCCGGACATTCCAGGCTTTCAACCGATTTCTCAGTGGCCGACGGTCTTCGGTGGATCACTGATAACCATAGCGCGGCAGGCCCGAACAGCCAAAACGGCCCACCTCCCAGCGCCCGCCGTCACCCGCTAAAACGCTGCCCAACCAGGGCAGCAGCCCCGACTAGCCCGGCCTTTGCCCCCAACTCAGCAGGGACCACCCGCAAGCCAGCAAGAAATTCCAGACCGGCGTAATCAGCCAAGGCAGCCCGCAACGGATCGAAAAGTAACTGGCCTGACTTCGCCACACCGCCACCAAGGACCACCAGATCAAGATCACACACCGCTGCAACCGAGGCGATCATGGCCGCAACTGCGCTGGCTCCCCGTTTGAATGCTTGTCTCGCCACCGCGTCGCCAGCGGCCGCCGACTCGGCTAATGCGCTCGCACTGGCCGCGGTCGAACCGTTGGCCTGCGCCCACCGCACCAGCGACGGACCGGACGCGAGGGTTTCCACACAGCCGCGCCCACCGCACCGACATGGACGGCCATCCGAGTCGACCACGACATGGCCAACGTGGCCCGCGTTACCGGTGCGGCCGCCGTAACCCATCCCGTTGAGCACCAACCCGCCGCCTACCCCGGTGGACACCACAACACCCAAGAGGAAGCGTGCGCCGCGCCCGGCACCACGCCAATGCTCGCCAAGTGCCATGCACAACCCGTCCCCGCCCAGCTCAACCGGGACGTTAGGCACCATCGCCGCGATTCGGTCCCGCAGCGGAAACTGGCGCCAACAGCCAATATTGATGGGACTCACCGAGCCGGTCACCAGGTCGATCGGGCCAGCCGAGGCGATACCTACCGCGCGTACTGCACCGCCAGCAGCATCCATCTGGTCAGTGACCAGCTCAGCGACCACCTCCCACACTTCGGCCGCCGGTCGGCCCTGCGGGGTGCCGCGCACCGCGGTTCGCACCAAAGCTCCAGCGGAATCGACAAGGCCGGCAGCGATCTTGGTGCCGCCGATATCCAAGGTGAGGGTAAGCATGACCAGCCACAGCATGCCAGCTCCCCCAAAAGCTCGAAGAGGAAGTGATCGGGCTCACAATAATTGGGACTTGACACCGCAGATTTGGCACACTGCTGTGCATGCCATCCGCCAAACACCACGACGTGGCCACGCTAGATCGGGTGCCGCTGCCGGCCGAGGCGGCCCGAGTAGCGGCCACCGGTTGGCAGATCACCCGCACAGCAACGCGCGTCGTCACGAAATTGTCGGCCCCGGGAACCTGGCAACAAAAAATGATCCGGGAGATGCCAAAAACCTTCGCCAATCTGGGGCCCACCTATGTGAAATTCGGGCAGATCATCGCGTCGAGCCCAGGGGCGTTCGGGGAGCCCATGTCACGGGAGTTCCGCGGTCTCCTGGATCAGGTGCCACCCGCGGCCGCCGACCAGGTACACAAGCTGTTCGTCGACGAGCTTGGCGCACAACCAAGTCAGCTATTTGCCCGTTTCGACGAAAACCCGTTCGCGTCGGCCTCCATCGCCCAGGTGCACTACGCGACTCTGCATAGCGGCGAGGAGGTAGTGGTCAAGATCCAGCGGCCAGGAATTCGCCGCCGCGTCGCCGCCGACCTGCAGATACTTAAACGGTTCGCACAGGCCGTCGAACTGGTGAAGCTGGGCCGGCGGCTCTCTGCCCAAGACGTGGTAGCCGATTTCTCCGAAAACCTGGCTCAGGAGTTGGATTTTCGCCTAGAAGCCCAGTCAATGGAGGCCTGGGTCTCTCATTTGCATGCATCCCCACTAGGTCGCAATATCCGGGTGCCGCACGTGCACTGGGACTACACCAGTGAACGCGTGCTGACAATGGAGCGAGTGCATGGCATCCGCATCGACGACGGCGCCGCCATCCGACAAGCCGGGTTCGACGGTGTTGAGTTGGTCAAAGCGCTGCTGTTTTCGGTGTTTGAAGGTGGGCTACGGCATGGCCTGTTCCATGGCGACTTACATGCCGGCAACCTCTACGTCGACGATGCAGGCCGCATCGTGTTCCTGGATTTCGGAATCATGGGCCGGATCGACCCACGAACCCGCTGGCTGCTCCGCGAGCTGGTGTATGCGCTGCTGGTCAAGAAGGACCATGCAGCCGCGGGCAAGATCGTCGTCCTGATGGGCGCGGTTGGCACCCTCAAACCCGCCGACCAGGCCGCCAAGGACTTAGCCGGGTTCGCCACCCCCTTGACTATGCAATCACTAGGTGAGATGTCCTACGCAGACATCGGCCGCCAGTTGGCGGCGTTAGCTGATGCTTACGACGTGAAGCTACCGCGCGAGCTGGTGCTCATCGGCAAGCAGTTCCTTTACGTCGAGCGCTATATGAAGCTGCTGGCCCCGCACTGGCAGATGATGTCCGACCCGCAACTGACCGGCTATTTCGCCAATTTCATGGTTGAGGTCAGCCGTGAACATCAATCCGACCTAGAGATCTAGGAGAGTCGTGGTGGAGGTCCGCAGCGGCACCGCCCCGTCGGGCAGTCTTGAGCTCTACTACGAAGACATGGGTGACCCCAACCACCCCGCCATCCTACTGATCATGGGTTTGGGAGCGCAGTTGTTGTTGTGGCGTCAAGGCTTCTGCGAAGAGCTGGTGGCCGCCGGCTTCCGGGTAATTCGCTACGACAACCGTGATGTCGGCCTGTCCAGCAAGCTCGATGGGCACACCGTCAACGGGCGGCAGCTCCCTCGGCTGATCCGCTCCTGGCTCGGGCTGCGCAGCCCGGCTGTCTACACCCTCGAAGACATGGCCGATGACGCCGCGGCTGTGCTGAACCACCTCGGCATCGGCCACGCCCACATTGTCGGAGCTTCGATGGGGGGCATGATTGCGCAGGTCTTCGCCGCGCGATTCGGCGAACGGGCCAAGAGCCTGGCGGTAATTTTCTCCAGCAACAACCGGCGTTTTCTGCCCCCACCAGCCCCCCGCGCCCTGCTCTCGATAGTCAAAGGCCCACCGGCGGGTTCACCGCGCGAGGTGATTGTCGACAACGCCGTGCGGGTCAGCCGGATCGTCGGCAGCCCCGCCTATCGACGCCCGGAAGAGCTGATCCGCGCCGAGGCCGGCGCAAGTTATGACCGCTGCTACTACCCCTGGGGAGTGAGCCGACATTTTGGCGCGGTCTTGGGTAGCGGCAGCCTGCTGCACTACAACCGGCGTATCACCGCGCCAACTGTGGTAATCCACGGTCGCGCCGACAAGCTCACCCGGCCTTTCGGCGGGCGGGCGGTTGCCCGCGCGATCCGCGGCGCCCGCCTGGTTCTGATCGACGGCATGGGCCACGACATGCCCGAGCCGCTCTGGGGCCAGATCATCAGCGAGCTCACCAGTAATTTCGCCGCGGCCGACTAGGCGCAACTAGTCAGCCAGCCCCTGCCAGCAACCCAATAACGCCAAAACGGCCCAGGCAGCCAGCCAGGTCAGTAAAGTCCGGGGAAAGCAGTTGCTTGAGCATCACCGCACACCAAAGAAGGGCGTCTCATGATAGCCAGGACAGGCATGGGCGGTCCGATACACAGGCGGGTATTCGCCGTTTTCGTGGCTGGGGCGGCCCTGACCATAGTGATGACCGTTCCGGGATGCGCGCTCAGACAAGGCTTGCAATACGGTACGCACAGCTCCACCTGCGTAAAGCTAAATAACGGCGCCACGTTTTGCTACGGCACCTTTTAGGCTAAGCCCCCAGCCACCGCGAATGCCCGCCCAGCCCTGACGTGACCCCCATCCTGGCTACAAGTTTTCCTGGAGTTTCTGGGTAGCAACCCCCATCGGATAGCATGCCTACAACATCCAAGGGGAGGTTTGCAAGTGCGTTCAATGAAGCAACGCCGACGCCATCCAGCCCATTACGGGAGCTGGAAAGGCGCAGCAACTCATGGCAAACAAACTGACCCCACATTTCGATAATGTCCAAGCGCATTACGACTTATCGGACGATTTTTTTCAGCTGTTCTTAGACCCCACCCGGACCTATAGCTGCGCCTATTTCGAGCACGAGGGGATGACCCTTGAAGAGGCACAGCTCGCCAAGATCGATCTCGCGTTGGGCAAACTGGGCTTGCAACCAGGAATGACCCTGCTCGACATCGGCTGCGGTTGGGGCGCCACCGTCTGCCGTGCGGTCGAGAAATACGACGTCAATGTCATTGGTCTCACCTTGTCGAAGAACCAGGCCGCCCACGTGCAGACATTGCTCGCTTCGCTAGACAGCCCCCGTACCCGGCAAGTGCGGCTAGCCGGCTGGGAGCAGTTTCAGGAGCCGGTCGATCGGATTGTCTCTATCGGCGCCTTCGAGCATTTCGGCCACGACCGCTACGACAACTTCTTCAATCTGGCCTACCGCATCCTGCCCGCCGATGGCGTGCTGCTGCTGCATACCATCACCGGGTTGCGGCCGGAAGAGGTGCGGGATCGTGGTTTGCCGCTGACCTTCGAGGTCGCCCGGTTCATCAAGTTCATCGTGACCGAGATCTTCCCGGGCGGCCGATTGCCGACCATCCAGATGGTTGACCAGCATGCGACGCGAGCCGGCTTCACGGTGAATCGGGTGCAATCACTGCAGCTGCATTACGCCAAGACCCTCGATCTGTGGGTCGAGGCCTTGGCCGCCCAGCAAAGTCAGGCCATCGCGATCCAGTCCGAAGAAGTCTATGAGCGGTACATGAAGTACCTAACCGGGTGCGCGAAAGCCTTCCGGGACGGCTACATCGACGTCAATCAATTCACCCTGGCGAAATAACGTCCAGGGCGTTGATCCTAGGCCTCAGTGAAGTTACGGGTGATGGACGGGTCGACGGGAATGCCTGGCCCGGTGGTGGTGGAGAAGGTAACTTTTTTGAGGTAACGCCCCTTGGACGTGGACGGCTTGAGCCGCAGCACCTCGTCGAGCGCGGCACCGTAATTCTCGGCTAACCGCTGCTCATCAAAAGAAGCCTTGCCGATCACAAAGTGCAGATTGGCTTGCTTATCCACGCGGAAGTTGATCTTGCCGCCCTTGATGTCCGCCACCGCTTTGGTGACATCGGCCGTGACGGTCCCGGTCTTGGGGTTCGGCATCAGCCCACGCGGTCCCAGCACACGAGCGATCCGACCGACTTTGGCCATCTGATCGGGTGTGGCGATCGCGGCGTCGAACTCCAGCCAACCACCTTGAATTTTCTCAATGAGATCGTCACTACCAACCACGTCGGCACCAGCGGCTTGCGCTTGCTCAGCCTTCTCCCCTACCGCGAAGACGGCGACCCGAGCTGTCTTTCCGGTGCCATGCGGAAGGTTGACGGTACCGCGGACCATCTGGTCAGCTTTACGCGGATCGACACCCAGCCGGATCGCTACTTCGACAGTCGCGTCCTGCTTTGTCGAGGAGGTCTCCTTGGCCAGCTTGGCTGCGGACAACGGGCTGTAGAGGTTGGCCCGATCCACCTTCTCCGCCGCGGCACGATACGTCTTGCTCTTCTTGCTCATTGGCTATCCCATCAATCGTCGTGGTTACCTAGCGGGCCGAAGCTGGCCCTCCCACTGTGGCTCTTGCTTGAGTTGTCGGATTTCCCCCGCGAACGGAGAACCCTGGGCAATGAACAGCCCGCATCCGAGCGGTTTGGTTATTCGACGGTGATGCCCATCGACCGGGCGGTACCGGCAATAATCTTGGCAGCCGCGTCAATGTCGTTGGCATTGAGATCGGTTTTCTTGGTCTCGGCGATCTCACGAACCTGATCCCAACTGACCTTAGCGACCTTGTTCTTGTGCGGCTCCGCTGAGCCCTTAGCCACACCAGCAGCTTTCAGTAACAGCTTGGCGGCTGGCGGTGTCTTCAGCTCGAAAGTGAAACTGCGGTCTTCATAGACCGTGATCTCCACCGGGATAACGCTGCCGCGCTGGCCTTCGGTGGCCGCGTTGTAGGCCTTGCAGAACTCCATGATGTTGACACCGTGCTGACCGAGCGCAGGGCCAACCGGCGGTGCAGGATTAGCCTGCCCGGCTTGGATCTGCAGCTTGATCAGCCCGACGACCTTTTTTTTCTTCGGCGCCATGAGATCGTGCTATTCCTTCCTCAAACTCTTGTTGATATCCCTAAAGCTTGGAAACCTGGCTGAACATCAGTTCCACCGGTGTTTCACGCCCGAAAATGGACACCAACACCTTCAGCTTCTGTTGTTCGCCATTGACCTCGCTGATAGTCGCCGGCAAGGTGGCAAACGGCCCGTCCATAACGGTAACCGACTCGCCAACCTCGTAGTCGACCTCGATCACCGGGCGTTCCAACCCAGTCTCGACAACACCAGCGGCAGCGCTGGTAGCACCACGGCCGGCTTTTTTGGCCTGCCGCTGCGGCAGCAGGAACTTCACCACATCGTCAAGCGAAAGCGCCGACGGGCGCGACGTGGCACCCACGAACCCGGTAACCCCGGGGGTATTGCGCACCGCGGCCCAGGAATCGTCAGTCAGGTCCATCCGCACCAGGATGTAGCCCGGCAGCACCTTGCGGTTGACTTGCTTGCGTTGACCGTTCTTGATCTCGGTGACCTCTTCGGTGGGTACCTCCACCTGGAAGATGTAGTCACCGACATCAAGATTTTGCACACGCGTCTCGAGGTTGGCCTTGACCTTGTTCTCGTATCCCGCGTAGGAGTGGATGACATACCAGTTGCCAGGCTTGCTGCGCAGCTCCGTCTTAAGCGCAGTAACCGGATCGACGTCCACAACTTCAGCGACCTCGGCCTGGGCAGCGGCATCGGCGTCCGCTTCTGCCCCACCTTCCGGGTCTGCTGAATCGTCCAGGTCGACGTCTGCTACATCGACTGTCTCATCCGCCGACGTATCGCTGCCGAAGCTAGTCACGGTTTTCCGGTCCTCTCTCTTAGCCCTCAGCTGAACACCAGCAGCACCAGCTTGGTCAGACCAAGGTCAACCAAGCCGACAAGGGCCACCATAAAAGCCAGGAACACCAACACCACCGAGGTGTAGGTGAGCATCTGCTTGCGGCTGGGCCAAATCACTTTGCGCAGCTCTGCAACAACCTGCTTGAGGTAGTTGTAGACGAAGATGATCGGTGCGATGACCGGGCCAGCCGCCTTGACAATTTTTTTGAGTTTAGCTATCCAGCCTGACCAACCGGGGTTAACCGCTGTCAACGATCCCGGGCCGCCAGCGCTGGCGTCGGCACCATCCCCGGCTTGCTGCCGGGACCGCTTGCCGGTGGGACGCTGCGGACGGACCACCGGCTTGGTTGCCACGGCCGTCTGACCGCCCAACTCGGCAATGTCCGCCGGGTCGCTGCCGACGCCAGCGGTTTCTGCACCGCCGCGTTCGTCGCTCACCACCTGCTCCTTTGTTCTTACCTGCGGTACGGTTTGCGCACCGATTGGGCGCCTTCCAGTGTCCACTATCGCACCTAAACCGTTTCAGCAGGGGCGACAGGACTTGAACCTGCAACCTGCGGTTTTGGAGACCGCTGCTCTGCCAGTTGAGCTACGCCCCTTCGCGGCGGGCAGTCACCTGCCGCGTGCTCGGGATTTACCCGACTCGCGTGCTCGCCATTCACTGCTTGCAAACCCGACGCAAACCGCTAGGGAAAGCTTTGCTCGTCTCACTAGCATCGCTCACCCCGCTCGCCGAGGAGAAAACGCGCTGGCGCTGAGAAAACCCGAGGCCCGAGTCTACATCGGCGCGGGTGTTAGTTACCAAATCAGGACGCATCGCGCCGACTGTGGACGACCTATCATCAGCCTTCTCGATAAACCCGATCCATTGCAACCGCATCATCAGCTCAGTACAATTGGGTCCACCGCGCAAGCGGATACCACTTTGACAGAAAACCCACTGATGGCCATTGATATTGCGGATACAACGCAGGTTTCTCTCACCGTAGGTCGGCTCAACATTAACCTCGCTGACCACCAGCCTGGTCAGGAATCCATGAGTTCCTCATGCAAATGCCGCAGTGACCTGAGGAGCATCTGCCGCACAACACACTGACGATGCGCGATTTTCCTACTTTTCCCAGGCTTGCCGTCGAGTTCGCGTTGAGAGGGACACCCCCGTGCACCTTGCCGACGCATGTGAAGCGTTGGAAGGTCAGGGCTTTCCCGGGTTAGGGCGGGCCGAGCATCCAGAATTGGGCACAGTGCTTGCCGCACGGTCGATGGTCACGGCAGCCGTAGCTGACGACGAATTTTTGTTGGATTGTTTCACACACGAGCTGAATCTTCTTGCCAGCGAGACGCCGCGCCGGGGGTTAACGCCGTTTTTCACGATGCCCGATCAGGGAATTGGATTTGCATTTGGCTATTGGCCCCCGGGCACCCAGGCCGGAGCTCATGAACACACCGCATGGACAATCACCGCCGTGTGCCGCAATCGGTTGCAGGTGCACACTTTCGACCGGGCAACGTCCTATTATCGACAAGAGCTAGTAAAGAAAAATCTCTTTGATGCTCCGGCCGGACAAGTCGGCTATATCTACCAGCCGTGCATTCATAACCCGGTCAACCCCACCGCTCAATGGTCATTATCGCTGCACGTGATCAGTCCTCGTGATGGCCTTCCCCCCGATGACGAATACGGACAACAGTGCCTGCCGGCGTTGGAAACTCTCTCCACCTGCACCGAACCAGGGCAGGCCTACACGCGAATACGCGATGAACAAAATAGACAGCAGCTCATCCGCGTGACCGCCCATTTCGTGAGTTCCATGGCCGGTCAGGGCCGCGCTCCGGTGATAGATCGGTGCGCCCGTCTAGGCAGCATCTCGACGCGACGGTTCATCGCTGGACTCGACCTTACGGACATGGCGGGAATTGACCGCGATTTTCCGCAAGCCGACCACGTCATGCTGGTGCGACGCGAACCGGAGTTGGTGCTGGAGTGCCGCCAACGCATTGATGGCGCCACGGCGTTGGGGGTGTACACCGAAGCAGGCTGGATTGAAGAATTCAGCATCGCAGCGCTAGGGGCGGAAGCGGTCAGGTTTGCTACCACCACACCGGAGTTCAGCGTTGGCGAACTGCCCGGACCATTAACCAGCGAAGAACGCTGGCAAATCGCTGAGACTCTTGAAGCTACCGGCCTGTTCATTCCAGTATGGCCCCTCATCGGCAGCGCGACGTTAGCGTGACACGCGAAAACCCCAGCAGCACTGCGACGCTGGACGACGCGATGCGCCAAGCACTAGCTTTTCAGGCGCCCTACGTCATTGATCGCCTGATCAAAGACCACGTTGCCGACACCCACGAGCATGCTGGGCAACTGTTCACTGAAGCGAAAAAATATCTTGTGCTGTGCAAGCTGACCCCAGAAGTCACCCTCGATATGTACTCGGTCATGGTCGATCACGCCTGGCACACCTTTATCTTGTTCACCCAGGAATACGCCGACTACGGACACCGGTTCTTTGGCCACTATCTTGAGCACTGCCCCACCATCGGGCAGCCCAGAGATCTCGATGCCCCCCAGCACGGATCCACCTTCGACGACTTTAAGCACCACTACGAAACGCTGTACCGCCAACCGCTACCTAAGGTGTGGTACGACATCGAATCCATCACGCTCAACCGGCGGGTCAGGTTGAATGAGAAAATCGGCCCGCTAGTAGTGACCCGTCACGATGACACCGTCGAACTGTGCGACCAAGCGGGTTGGCGCATGCTATCGGTGAACGACCTGGCCTACCCAGCCCTCGATTTTCTCACCCGCACGCCCATCTTCTACGTTCGGGAACTCCCCGGTGATCTCACCGATGAGGAAAAACTTGGCCTCGCCCAAGCCCTCGCCCGAACGCACGTTCTACGGGTCACTGCCTAGTACTGCAGCGGTAGCTCGGGATTAGCGTGCCTGCGGCGGGACGCCACTCCATCACGCAGTTCTGACGACCTGCCCGGTTTCTTTATCCCATTTGAGTTGGATGGAATTATCGCCCTCGTGACCCATCAGGGTGGTGTAGGACTCGATGACAACCTCACCGCGTTCGTTGGTGCAGACATTCTTGGTGACGACGATGTCGGCACCGAACCGCTCCTCCACCGAATGGACATCCATGCGGGCAAAAATTTTGTCGCCGGCAAGTATGGGTTTGTAGTAGAAAAACTTCTGATCGACTTGCACGATCTGCATGGTCTCCATACCCATGTCAACATTACGGAAAAAATCGTTCTGGACCAGCTTGGCCAAGATTGACACGAAGGTCAGCGGCGCAACGATATTGTCATAACCCAGTTCGGCGGCGGCCTCTTCGCTATAGCAGGCCGGATCCTCGCACTGAGTAGCACTTGCGAAACTGCGGAGCTGTTCACGACCTATCACAAAATAATCCGCGTACTGCCAGCTCATTCCACGGACGTCGGTTTTAAGAGCCATCCGCTATGCCAGTTTCGCCGACGCGACCGCCCGCCCGAAAATTTTCTTGCCACCGGTGGTAGCCGTCAACGCAATCGTCACCGATTTGCTGTCAGGGTCAACCGATTTCACCCGACCGCTAAACACGATCTCAGCGCCCTTCCCATCGTTAGGCACCGGCACAATCGCGGTGAACCGAACATTGTACTCGGTGACCGCACCTGGATCACCGACCCAGGACGTGACATAACCGCCGCCTAGGCCCATAGTCAGCATGCCGTGCGCGATAGCCGTGTCCAAGCCAACCTGTTTGGCGATCTCATCATCCCAGTGGATCGGGTTCAAGTCCCCTGAGACACCCGCATAGTTCACCAGGTCTTGGCGGGTCAGCGGGTAGGTCTTCTCCGGAAGTTGGTCACCTACCTGAACCGAACTAAATTCACGCAACGCCATCAACAAACCCCTCTTCTCCATCCTCGGCCGCACGACCTGCCAACGTCGTATAGGTCTCTTGCACAATGTCACCGTCTTGGTTGGTGATGACGTTTTTGGTCACGATGATGTCGGTACCATGTGCCCGACGCACCGCATCGACATACACATCGCAGTAGAGCTTGTCACCGGCTTGAACCGGCTTCCAGTATTTCAATACCTGATCTACTTGAACAATCTGAGCGTCACGGGTCGCGATATTGGCGTTTCTAAAAAACGCCGACTGCGCTTTGTAACCAAATATGCAGATAAATGTCAGCGGCGCCGGCAGCCCGTCATAGCCCAGCTCGGCGGCGACTTTTTCCTCAAAGAAAACGGGATGATCATTTTGTATCGCCGCCGCGTGCTCACGAATTTTCTCCCGCTCTACCTGGTAGTGATCGGGATACCGATAATGCATTCCGACGATGCCTGTAGTCAGTGACACGGCTCTAGCACCTATCTGGTAGTCGGGGTAACTATTCGACGGCCAGGACTACCGCGTTTCGCGGTGAATCTCGTGCTTGCCGCAGTTCGGGCAGAATTTCTTCAGTTGCAACCGGTCAGGGTCGTTGCGGCGGTTCTTTTTCGTAATGTAGTTACGGTGCTTGCAGGCATCGCATGCCAAAGTGATCTTCGGCCGCACGTCGGTACTGGAGGCCACGTTTTTCTCTCAGTTCTCTCACACGTCTTTGATAAGACTCGTTGTTGTGTTGTAGCGATGGCCGGACTCGAACCGGCGACCTAACGATTATGAGTCGTTCGCTCTAACCGACTGAGCTACATCGCCTCGGGCATGCGCCGCCAGCCAACCGGCGTCAGCCGAGCCCCCTAACGGAATCGAACCGTTGACCTTTTCCTTACCATGGAAACGCTCTGCCGACTGAGCTAAGGGGGCGCTCATCCGTGACCATCAGCGGCATCACGCCGCGGGCCTAGAAGAGAGTACAACCTGGGCCGCGAGCTCACCAAACCACAGTGCCTATCGAGAAGTTGGCGAGGCCAATTACTGGGTGTTCCCGCTTCGTTTGGGTACCCACGCACTAGGGTCGCTAAATTCGTCGTACTCCTCATCTTGCTGGGCAGTCTCCGGCGCATTAGCCAACAAGGTCCGCAGCGCTAGGTGGATGGCTTCTCGCGTAGTGCCCAACTCATACCGACGAAGCACTTCCT
>JAIENC010000184.1 GCA_019751635.1 Mycobacteriaceae bacterium | reverse complement strand
GATGCAGTGCGCCGCCGACCTGGCCCGGTCTGCGCCGTGGCGGTCAGCGTGCTGGCCCTGTTGGCTACCGGCTTGGCCGGGACTCACATCGGCCTCTCCCAGACCGAGCAGTTCCGCGTCCAAGCGGACTCGGTAGCCGGATTCAACACACTGGCAGCGCATTTCCCCCGGGGCTTCGCCGATCCGACTGTGGTCATCGCCTCCACCAGCCAAGCCACCTCAGTCCAGCGAGCCATCACCGCCACCCCCGGCGTCGTCTCAGCTGCCCCTACTGGCCAGTCCGCAACCGGACTAACCCGATGGTCGGTGGTGATCGACGCCGCACCAGCTACCCCAGCAGCGTTCAATACCCTTGATGCGCTAAGGAAGTCGACCAAATCGGCGGATCCATCGGCACTCGTGGGAGGTTCCGACGCACAAGCCCTCGACGTTCGTGATGCGGCAGTGCGGGATCGGCTGGTCTTGATCCCGGCGATCCTGGTGGTGGTGCTAGTGGTGCTGTACCTACTGTTGCGGGCGGCGCTCACGCCGCCGCTGCTGGTCGCCGCTACCGTACTGTCGGCGTTGGCCGCACTGGGCTTAGGCGGCTGGGCCAGCAACCACGTCTTCGGTTTTCCCGCACTGGATAACAGCACACCGCTGTTCGCGTTTCTGTTTTTGGTCGCCCTCGGCGTCGACTACACCATTTTTCTGGTAACCCGGGCCCGCGAGGAGACGCCCGAACACGGTACTCAAGATGGCATCGTCCGAGCGGTCGCAACCACCGGCGGGGTCATTACCAGTGCCGGTGTTGTGCTGGCAGCGGTATTCTGCGTGCTCGGCGTGCTGCCGTTGATCGTGCTGACTCAGCTAGGCATCATTGTCGGGTTCGGAATCCTGCTGGACACTTTCGTCGTTCGCACCCTGGTGATTCCGGCGTTGTTCGCACTAATCGGGGATCGGATCTGGTGGCCAACGCCCCTGGCACGCACAACTCACCACCCGATTTTCTGATACACCAGCCAAGACATCTCGATCGGACTCGCCGCCCGCTCAACGGGGAACAGGTCAAGACCGCTGACCCACTGGGGATACCACGCGGTCGGCGGCCAATCACCTTGCGGCAAGTGCTCTTTCTCATAGTCGTACACCGAGTCATCGGCAACCAGCTCAAGCGGCAGATCAGCTGCTGCAGCCAGTATTTCGTCCCAGGTGAAGATGCTGGTAGACATCTGTTGACCAAATTCACGAACGGCTTGATCCGGCACAAATCCGCGCCGCGCTAAAAACACGTTAAAGACAAAATTCGCACCCGGAGCCAAGCAGCTGGCCGCCAGCTCATACAGACCACGTAATTGTTCTGTTGTGCGCAAGTCCGACACCACTTCGGAAGCCACGATGAGCCGGTAATCGCGCCGCAGATCATCCGCGGGCGAGAAAATATCCCGCACAATGACGCGGACCTGAAGCGATTCCCGTTCAGCTTCCGCGCGAATCATCTCGGCGAACTGCGGCGCCTGCTCCACCACGTCGACCGGATGTCCACGTCGGGCCAGCGCCAGAGTGTTACGTCCCGTTCCGGCTCCGATATCCAGTACCCAATGCGTGGTGGGATCGGGTACCTCATTGACGAGCGCACATACCCGAGCGTCGGGTTCGGTCGCCAGCAGCGGTGGCTCGCGAGTGCTCAACAGACTCTGGTAAGCGCTTTCCCTTGTCCACCATTGGGCATTAACTTCGTAATGCAGAGTCGAGCCGAGTGGCGTGTGATAGGAGATGCGGATCGTCGAACGCGGGGAGGCTGCGTAAGCCACGGCCAACTGGTCCTGAAGTGCCGTCCGTACCTGACCGAGTTCTTCGGCAGAAAACTTCCGACCCACGCTGGCAAACAGCGTGTCACACATGGCTAGATATTCGTCGATCATGGCCGGAACAGCCGGCAGCGTGACTTCTCCTTTCGCCACGGCTCGGGTATAGAGCCGTTGGGTCACGGATTCCTGCAGATTCTGCGCGGAATAGCTCGGTGCGGAATTGTCCACAGAGCTTGTTCTACACGACTGTGCGACCCTGCTTGCGCACAGACACTGCGGAAGGATGGGCGGCTAACGCCAGCCACGATCCTTCCCGTGCCGCGTATGCGCAGAATCCGTCCGGGCAATACCGAAAAGACCAGCCCGGCGCTGCCGCTGTTTCAGCCCATTCCCAGGTATGCACCGAACTGGGCGAGCAGATCGCTTGTCCGCCAGTGGATGAGCGCAGCAAACACCGCTAGGACGACGAGTGTCGCGATAGCCTGGATCCGATTTCGGTGTTTTCCGACCGGGCAGACACATATTGCGGCGATCAACGCACCGCTGACCAGTCCCCCAACGTGGGCCTGCCAGCTGATGTGTTGTCCGCTGATGACGGGAAACCCGAAGGTGAAGATCAAGTTGATCACTATGACCATAACGACCGCACGGACATCGAGCGCCAGCCACTTCGCCACCACGAACGTGGCTCCGAAAAGACCAAATATTGCTCCCGACGCGCCTGCCGTCACCACGTTCAGCGGAGACAGCAGGTAAACCAGTACCGAGCCGCCCAACGCGCTCACGGCGTAAAGCGCACCGAATCGCAGCCGGCCCAGCCAGCGCTCCAGCGGCGGACCCACGACGAATAAAGCCCACATATTGAACAGCAGATGGGTCATGCTGTAGTGCAAGAATGCCGAACTCGCCAGACGGTACAGCTGGCCGTCAGCGACGGCCGGCGGCCATAAGGCAAGCCGCCTTTCCAGCCCTAACGAGGTCAACTCCAGCAGGAAAACCCCGACATTGATGGCGATCAGCAGATAAGACAAGACCGGTGTGCCGGGCTGGCCACCAAGCGGGGCGGGCGACTGACGAATCACCGGGGCATCGGCGTGAAAGCAGTCCACGCATTGATGGCCAACATCGGCCGAGCACATGCAGTCCGGGCAGATGTGGCGATCGCACCGGGTGCAGCGAACATAGGCGGGACGATCGAGGTGCCGATAGCAGATCGGCGTTTCTGCCGCAGATGGCTCAAAACTCGGGATGTTCATTGGGCTATTGTCGCCCGCAGACCACGCAGAAGATCAACTTCCCACGGCAACAACACCGCACGTACTGAGATGGTTTATCAAGGGAACTGCCGCGGCAGTAAGGTGTTTGGCCATCGCTGTACGGGCCGATCGATCGTCATGTTTGGCTAGTGCGGCAAGGATGCGTTGATGGTCTTTCAACGCCCGCGCTGGCCAGCCCACGATAGCGGGAAACACCGATTCTGGGGCGTAACGGGTGATGTGCGACATCAACTGGGCCAGTTTGGGGGAGTCCGCGGCCACATTGATTGCCCGGTGAAAATCGTGGTTGAGACGAACGATTTGTTCGTCATCGGCGGTCGAATAGGCCGCTTCGAGCTGGGCTTGGATTGTTGTGAGGTCCCGTAGCTGGTCCGCGGTGATGTTGATGGCCGCGCGAGCTGCTAGTTCGCTGCCCACATAAGCCTGCACGTTGGCGACATCGGTGATGTCTCGCTCGGTAACTGCCACGACCACAAAACCACGATGCGGATGCTGAGCCAGTAGCCCCTCGGCACGCAGCGTCAGCAAAGCCTCTCGCACGGGCGTGACGCTGATACCTAGTTCTGCGGCTAAGTGGTCCAACCGAATGTATTGCCCAGCAACATAGCTGCCATCGAAGATCCGTTGGCGGACAAACCGTGCCACATCGCGTGGTAGCTGCCGCCGGGCAACGAAATCCGGAATGGCCACTGGTCACACCTGATACTCGGCGAGCAGCCGCTTGCTGATGATCGACTTCTGAATTTCGCTAGTTCCCTCGCCAATGAGCAAAAAAGGTGCGTCACGCATCAACCGCTCAATCTCGAACTCGGTGGAATAGCCGTAGCCGCCGTGGATCCGGAAGCTCTGCTGGGTGACTTCCGCGCACAGTTCGCTGGCCAGATATTTGGCCATTCCCGCGGCCACATCGTTGCGCTCCCCCGAATCTTTGAGCCGGGCCGCATTCACCATCATCAGGTGCGCTGACTCGACTTTGGTTGCCATTTCAGCTAATTGGAAAGCAATAGCCTGATGCTGCGCGATCGGCTTACCGAAGGTGTGCCGTTGCTGGGCATACCGGACGGCGAGCTCGAAGGCACGCAACCCCACCCCACAGGCACGCGCAGCGACGTTGACCCGGCCCACTTCGATCCCGTCCATCATCTGAAAGAAACCCTGCCCGGGGACGCCACCGAGGATGTCGTCGGGACTGGCGGTATAGCCGTCAAAAATTAACTCCGTGGTATCGACGCCCTTGTAGCCAAGCTTGGCAATCTTGCTGGGGATCACCAACCCCGGCGCAACCTCCCCAAAACCCGTGGGCTTATCGATAAGGAACGTGGTCAGGTTGCGGTGCGGCTTGTCGGCGCCTTCATCGGTGCGCACGAGCACCGCGATCAAGGTAGAGCTCGCCCCGTTGGTGAGCCACATTTTCTGGCCGTCGATGGTGTAGGTGCCGTCCGCATTGCGGGTGGCCCGAGTGCGGATAGCAGCAACGTCAGAGCCGAGCTCGGGTTCGGACATGGAGAACGCGCCACGCGCTTCACCGCTGGCCATCCGGGGTAAGAAGCGTTGCTTTTGCTCATCGGTGCCGTGTTGACACAGCATGTAGGCGACGATGAAGTGGGTGTTAAGCACCCCCGAAACGCTCATCCAGCCGCGCGCTAACTCCTCAATGCACAACGCGTAGGTCAGTAAAGATTCGCCAAGGCCGCCATAGCGCTCGGGCACCATGAGGCCAAACAGACCCATCTGCCGCATGCGATCGACGATGCTTTGCGGATAGGTGTCCGCGTGCTCTAGCGCGGTTGCACTGGGAATGATTTCTTTGTCCACAAACTGACGAACATTGGCCAAGATCTCAGTCTGGAACTCGGTCAGGCCTAGCGTCTGGGCAAGTTTGGTCATGCCGTACCTTTCCTGGCTGGGACCTGAGCGGGCGTGCATGCAATCGTGCGGGAATCCGTCAGCCGGGCAATATCATTCGGGCTAAGCCCCAGATATCCGGTCAACACACTGGCGGTGTCACTGCCTAAGACAGGTGCTGGACCAGTTGCCGGATGGACACCATCCACCATGGCCGGCAAGCCTGGCGCCAAGTAGTCTCCTAAGCCTTCTTGATGTAGCCAGTGGAACAACGGATTGGCAGTTACCCGGCTCTCGGCGGCCACTTGCGCAAAAGTTCGGTACCGCTCAAACAAGACGGTGGTCGCCGACAGCGCTTCGGTAATTTCGTCGGCGGTGTGCTCGGCGAACCAGGTGCCAAACAATCCGGTCAGCACATCGCGGTATCGATATCGATCCGCCTCAGTGGTGAAGTCGACGTCCAACGCCTCAGCAAGCGCCGAAAGCGCGGCCCGAACACCTGAAACCTCAACCAAGTCACGAAAATGCCGCGCAGTCAGTGCGACCACCATGAACGCCACGCCATCACGGCTACGGAAGTCTTGACCATACTGACCGTAGATGGCATTACCCAGCCGTTGCCGTTGCGTGCCATTGACTTGCGGCTCAGTCAACATGCCCAGGTTCCCCGCCGTAGCCAGCGCAATATCCTCCAGCGCCAGGCTGATCTGGGCGCCAACCCCGCTCTGGTCACGACGATGAACCGCCGCCATCACGGTCAAGGCGGCGTACAGACCACAGCACACGTCCCAGGCTGGTAGCACGTGATTAATCGGTCCGGCATGGTCTTTGGGCCCAGTCACCATCGGATAACCGGTAGCCGCGTTGACGGTGTAGTCCACTCCAGTCGACCCGTCACGACGACCAAGCAGCTGGACATGGATCACATCGCAACGCCGCGCCACCAACTGGTCGTAGGCCATCCACGACATGCCCGCCGCATTGGTGACCACAATGCCGTCGCCTTCGACAATCAGCCGTTGCACCAGCTGTTGGCCCTCCACCGAACGCAAATCAATGGTGGCCGAACGCTTTCCTTTATTGAGCCCAGTCCAGTAAATCGACGTACCGCTGGCCGCCAGCGGCCAGCGGTGAAAATCCGCGGCCCCGCCAATCGGATCAACACGAATTACTTCGGCGCCTAACTGTCCCAATGTCATTCCACACAACGGTGCTGCGACGAAGCTCGATACTTCGATCACCGTGACACCGGTCAGTGGCAAAGCTACCGCTGAACCACCCTCGCTGCTCGCTGTCATCTGTCCTCAACCCGTTCGAAGATGGCCGCAAGGCCTTGTCCCCCACCGATACACATGGTTTCTAATCCATAGCGGGCTTCGCGGCGCACGAGTTCACGCGCCAGGGTGGCTAACATCCGGGCACCAGTTGCGCCAACCGGATGCCCAAGCGAAATACCCGAGCCGTGCACGTTGGTGCGCTGGCGATCGGTGGCGGCGAACCGCCACTCGCGCATGACTGCCAGCGCTTGCGCGGCGAACGCTTCATTGAGTTCGATAACGTCGATGTCGTTGAGCCGCAAGCCCGCCTTGGCTAGCGCCACGTCAGTCGCCGGCACGGGGCCGATGCCCATGACGTTTGGCGCCACGCCGGCAAGGCCCCACAACACCAACCGAACCAGCGGCACTAACCCCAGATCAGCAGCTTTCTCCGGCGTAGTGACCACGCACATCGATGCCGCGTCATTCTGCCCGCTAGCATTGCCGGCGGTGACCGTTGCCATTGAATCTTGTTCCAGCAGAATGGGTTTCAGCTTTGCCAATGACTCGAGAGAGGTATCGGCGCGGGGATGTTCATCGGTGTCGAGGAACACTTCGCCGCCGCGAGTCGACACGGCAACTGCAATGATCTCCTGCGCCCAGATACCGGCTTTACCGGCGGCCACCGCCCGCTGGTGCGAGGTGATCGCTAATTCGTCTTGTTCGCGGCGGGAAATGTCGTACTGGCGGCGGAGATTCTCCGCGGTCTCCAACATCCCACCTGGCACCGGATAGCGGCGTCCACCAGCGGTGATGCGCCCGCGGGTCAGGCTATCGTGGAGGTGGACACCACCACGAGCACCACCCCAGCGCAGATCGGTGGAGTGGAACACAACATTGCTCATACTTTCCACGCCGCCGGCGATCACCACCTCATTGTCACCGACAGCCACCTGCAAACAAGCCTGAATGATGGCTTGTAAACCCGATCCGCAGCGCCGGTCAACTTGCATACCCGAAACCGTCACTGGCAGACCCGCGTCTAGCGCTACGATCCGCCCGATAGCCGGCGCCTCCGCGCTCGGGTAGCAGTGGCCGAGGATCACCTCATCGATGGCCTCAGGCGGGATTCCAGTCCGCTCAAGCAGCCCATTGAGAACCGCGACACCAAGGTCGACGGCGTTCTGCGACTTGAACATTCCGCCATACCGACCGATTGCCGTCCGCACCGGTTCGCAGATCACTGCGCCCCTTGGCCGAGCAGACGCAAAAGCCCCGACACGCGCGGCGTGTCGAGGGCTTTTGCGTCTGCTCGCGCCGGGAACGGGAGCACTGGTCACATGAACCTGCCGCCAGTGACATCCAGCACGGTGCCGGTCATATAGGAGGACAGATCGGATGCCAAAAACACGGCAACATTGGCCACTTCCACCGGCTCGCCAGCCCGACCCATCGGAACTTCAGCTACCTTTTGATCCCAAATACGTTGCGGCATAGCTTCTGTCATTGCCGAGCGAATCAGCCCGGGGGCAATGGCATTCACCCGAATGCCTACATAAGCAAGTTCCTTGGCAGCTGCCTTGGTCATCCCCACAATGCCGGCTTTGGCCGCCGAATAGTTGGTCTGGCCAATCATCCCGACCTTGCCCGACAACGATGACATGTTCACCATGACTCCGCGTTTATTTTCCCGCATGACGGATGCGGCGTGGCGAATTCCATTCCACGTGCCCTTGAGATGCACCGCAATGACGTGATCGAACTCCTCCTCAGCCATAGTGCGTAGCGTCGCATCACGGGTGATCCCAGCGTTGTTGACCATAATGTCCAAGCCCCCAAAATGATCGACGGCAGTCGCCACCAAAGCTTGCACATCGGCTGCCGCGGTAACGTCACAGCGCACCGCTACCGCAACAGCATTGTCACCGAATTCGCTTCCCAGTCGCTGGGCCGCCGCGTCGGCCGCATCTAAGTTCACATCGCCAAGCACCACCCGCGCCCCCTCGGCGACAAACCGCTGCGCGATGGCAAAACCCAACCCTTGGGCACCGCCAGTAATCACCGCGGTCTGACCACCCAACAACGACATCGTGATCACCTACCTATTGGACTCATGCCGCATTCCTGGCCGCCGCCTGCGCCGCCACAAAATCATATTTCATATACGATTTTATCGATCACAAAGGCCGGCCGAAGGAGCAGCAGGGCGATGACCGAAGTCAGCGACGAAGACTTTGGCGAGATCCTGGCCCAGACCCGGCGCTTTGTTCGCTCTGCCGTAGTGCCCCGCGAGCAGGAGATCGTGACCGATGATCGGGTTCCCGATGATCTGCGTGATCAGGCCAAAAAGATGGGCCTGTTCGGATTTGCCATTCCCCAACGGTGGGGCGGGCTGGGTTTGGACCTCACTCAAGAGGTTGAGCTGGCCATGGAGCTGGGCTACACCTCGTTGGCGTTGCGGTCGATGTTCGGCACCAACAACGGTATCGCCGGTCAGGTGTTGGTTAACTTTGGCACCGACGAACAGCGGGACCGCTGGCTAGCACCTATGGCCTCGGGAGAGGTGGTGGCCTCTTTCGCGCTGACCGAACCAGGTGCTGGATCCAATCCGGCGGGCCTGCGTACAAAAGCCATCCGCACCAGTGCCGGAGCATGGCTGATTTCCGGGCAGAAGCGCTTCATCACCAACGCACCAACTGCCGATCTCTTTATTGTTTTTGCGCGCACCCGCCCCGCCGATGCGACCAGCTCAGGAATTGCCGTCTTCCTGGTTCCCGCTGATGCACCGGGCGTCGAGATCGGCCCGAAAGATGCCAAGATGGGCCAAGAAGGAGCCTGGACCGCCGACGTCAGCTTCACCGATGTTGCAGTCCAGGACGAAGCCCTAGTTGGCGGCAGCGAAGAGATCGGATACCGCGCGGCAATGACGTCGTTGGCACGCGGTCGAGTTCATCTCGCCGCGGTGGCCGTGGGCACCGCCCAGCGCGCACTGGATGAATCCGTGACCTACGCGGCAACCGCGACACAAGGCGGTACGCCGATTGGAAATTTCCAGTTGGTGCAGGCCATGCTGGCCGATCAGCAGACCGCAGTGCTGGCCGGCCGCGCCCTGGTTCGAGAAGCCGCCGCGCTGTGGGTCAGCAATCAGGACCGCCGCATTGCACCGTCGGCGGCGAAGCTTTTCTGTACCGAAATGGTCGGCAAGGTCGCTGATCTCGCCGTGCAGATCCACGGCGGCAGCGGATACCTGCGCGGCGTAGCCGTGGAGCGCATTTACCGCGACGTCCGATTGCTTCGCCTCTACGAGGGAACGAGTGAGATTCAACGCTTAATTATCGGCGCCAACCTGGTCAAAGCGGCGCGGAATCCGGGTGCGACGTGATCTTGGTGCGCAAAACAGTGAACGCACCGATAAACATGCAGACGCCCACTACCCACAACCCGCTGCGTTGAGTGCCGGTCAGATCGTTGAGGACCCCGGTGATGTTGGGCGCAGCAAAGCCGGCAACATTACCCAGCGAGTTAATCAAGGCAAGCCCTCCCGCAGAAGCCGCACCGGTGAGGAAGGTCGACGGTAACGCCCAAAAAGCCGGCAGCGCAGCAAAAACACCGACCGCACAAACTGTTACGGCAATCATGGCCGCGTAGACGTTGCCCAAGTACAGAGCACTCGGAATAGCCACCCCACCGAGGATCATCGGCAGCGCCACGTGCCATTTACGCTCACCGGTCCGATCACTGTGCCGCGCCCACATCACCATGGCACACGTCGCCACAAGGTATGGGACAGCCGTCACCAAGCTGGCCTGCACGGTAGACAATTTGGTACCGAACTCCTGACCGAACCCGGCAATAATGGTCGGGAGGAAAAATCCAAGGGCATACAACCCATAGACGATCGTGAAATAGATACAACCTAATCCTAAAATCCGTGGATGCGTGAGCACCTGACGCAACGTCCAGCGTGAAACCGCTTCAGCCATGCGTCGTTCGTTCTCCAATTGTGTAGTAAGCCAGTTTTTTTCGCTTTCACTAAGCCATGAAGCTTGCTCGGGACGATCGGTGAGATAGAACCAAGTGACGAATGCCAACACTATCGCTGGAATTCCTTCAACGATCATCATGAAACGCCAACCGGATAATCCGAATATGCTATCTCCGTGCGCAATAAGTAAACCCGAAATTGGAGATCCGATTGCCAAAGAGACCGGAGCCGCAGCGATAAATAATGCGAAAGCCTGGCTTCGTTGCGCCGCCGGGAACCAATACGTCAGATACAACAAAATACCCGGAGCAAAGCCCGCCTCGGCGACGCCAAGCAGAAAACGCATCACCACCAGTGCAGCGAGATTAGACACGAACGCCAACGCGGTCGCAACGATTCCCCAGGTCAACATAATCCGTGCCAGCCAGCGCCGAGCACCAAACCGATGCAAAGCCAGGTTGCTTGGTATCTCGCACGTCACGTAGCCCAGGAAAAAGATGCCGGAAGCAAAGCCGAATGCCGTGGCGCTAAGCCCAAGTTCGTGATTCATACCGTTGGGGCCGGCGAGACCGACATTAACCCGATCGAGGTAATTGACGAAAAACAGCAGGGCCAAAAACGGCATGATCCGAAGCATGGTCTTCGCCAGAACCCGGTTACCCTCGGCGGTTGTCGTGGTCGTCACCCCCGAATTGCACGCGTTAGCAGCCGGCCGCGTCAAGCCTGCGATACGCAGCCCCTATCTCATTCACCTGTAACGAGCACCAGCCGGCGGCTACCATACGACCATGAAGAAACCCTTCGCCGCCCTGTTGGCCGGCCTGGCCATGATGGCACTGCCGGCGGCTATCACTCCCGTAGCTCCCATGGCACATGCCGATGTGTGCACCGCCGCTAATGCGGCCACTGATGGAGCGGTGTGTCCTCCCGGTACCGTCCCAGCCGACGTGGGCAGTATCGCTTTGGCCGACGGTGCCGACGAGGCACGGCAACGCGCTGAGGGGCTTCCACCGTGCTACACCAGTGCCGGCGTGCCTTACTACACTCCCGGCGACATGCCCTGCGCGTGATCGGTGGACAACCAAGATGGGCTCTACCTGCGTTGTGTTAACTCCCGGTGTCCGCCAAAGACTCAGATAGGGCCCGTCTCGCGGCGGAATTTTTCGGCGGCCGGCAGCATGTCGTGAGGTTCAGCGAGGACGACGACGAGGTCACCGACTCGGGCCCGGGCAAGCGCCGCAGGGATCACCGCAGCTGGGTCGCCGATCGAGGTGATCGCTTCGGAATCGACTCCGTGGTCCAGTAGATGCTGGCGAGTCGCGGACAGCATCGCGGCCACCGGGTCGGGTCCGCTGTACTCAGGACACTCTAAGAGGTACTGCGGATCGCAGCCCACGACAAATTCGTCGAAGGATTTGGCTATAGCCGAGGCGACCGCCGCGACATGCGCAGCGTGCCGATTTCCCAGATTCTGACTGCACAGAATTCTGCGGCCGGTGACTGGGATTTCACCGGCCACCGCACACACCTCCCGGACGCCGTCGGGGTTGTGGGCGAAATCTAGCAGCAGTGTGAACGGCAGGCCCGCAATGAAGTTGTAGCGGCCGGGGTTCTGTTCGACTGAATTGTGAAACGAGCCCAACGCTCGGCGGATTGTCCCGATGTCGATGCCCTGGGCCCAGGCCAGCACGGCGGCGAACATGGCGTTGGACACGTTGAACCGGAGCAGTCCGTTCATCGTCGCCGGGATGGCGTCCACCGGGATCAGCGGTTCTTCGGCGTCGCCGGCGGACAGGACAATCCACGGGGCGCCCTGGCGCTGATCGGTGAACACCGCCTCACCGCCTTGGCAGCGGTGTTCAGCCACGGCGGGGCTGGTGGGCTGGCTGGTGACCAGGATGTGGCGGTCGGTGCCGGCCCGGGACCGCATCGCCATGCACAGTGGGTCGTCGGCGTTAACCACGACGGCATGCCTGGCCCGCTCAAGCACTTCGGCTTTTAAGTCGGCCATTTGTTCCACGGTGTCGATACCGTCGACACCAATGTGGTCGTCTTGGATGTTGAGCAACGCGGCGACGTCATAGTGATCGCACGGATGACCGAAAACAATGAGGCCTTTTCGGGGCATCTCGAAAACAGCGGCCTGCACCGCCGGGTCATTGAGGATGATGCGGGCGCCGGGCTGGCCGGACAGGTTTTTGGTGCTCACCAAGTCATCG
>JAIENC010000282.1 GCA_019751635.1 Mycobacteriaceae bacterium | reverse complement strand
CAAGCCGAAGAACACACCCGCGATCAGACCGGTGGCCAACGCGGCCCACGGGTTGGGGCTAAAAAAACCGAGCACTAGCCCAATAAACAAGCCGAGCCACGCCCCGCTCAGCACACCGCCGCCGAGCACCTTCGGCCAGTTCAGCCGGCCCGTGACTCGTTCAACCTGCATGAGGTCGACGCCGACAATAGTCACCTGCTGAACGGGAAACTGCCGTTCGGAAAGATAGTCGACAGCACGCTGCGCCTCAGCATAAGTGGGATAGGATCCCACCGGCCAGCCTTTCGGCGGGGTTGGCAGCGCCGGCGCTCCGCGGCGACCCGTCACCGACGGGTCTGTTGGTGCGCCCGGGACATGTCCGGGCTGAAAAGAACTAGTCATTGATCCTCACTCTGTTCCGCGCGGCTACCAGTCGCTATCTTCCCTCAACACACCACCACACCAGGTGGGCACCCCAGCCCAGCAGTGCTAGCCCGCCGGCACCGCGTTACCTACTCTTTCGGCTATGACGTCGATCGACAGGGTGTACGTAGCGCGGCTGGCACGGATGCTGGTCCTGGGCCCACTCGGCGAGGCGGTCGGACGGGTTCGTGACGTCGTGGTCAGCATCAGCATTGTCCGCCGGCAACCCCGAGTATTAGGTCTAGTCGTCGAATTACCTACGCATCGAAGGATATTCGTTCCGATTTTACGAGTAGCAACTATCGATCCAAACGCGGTGACGCTGAGTAGCGCCAACGTATCCCTGCGCGGTTTCGTGCAAGGACCCGGTGAAGTGCTTGCGCTGGGGCAAATCTTGGATACCAAAGTGCGGGTCAACGATGTCGAATTGCCCGAGTTAACCGACACCGACCTGGTGATCACCGACCTCGGCATGGAGCAAAGCCGCACTAGAGACTGGCTGGTGACGCGCATTGCCGTGCGTAATACTCGAAAACTGGGCCGCCGTTCAAGCGTCTACGTTGTCGACTGGCAAAGCGTGCAAGGCCTCACTCCGTCGGCGCTGGCCATGCCCGGCCAAGGCGTGGCACAGCTACTGCATCAGCTCGAGGACCGAAGACCGGTCGAGGTTGCCGCGGCCATCCGCGAGCTGCCCACCAAACGGCGTTACGAGATCGTCCAGGCGCTCGACGACGACCGATTGGCCGACGTACTCCAGGAGCTGCCCGAACACGACCAGGCCGAGCTGTTGATGCAGCTGGGCAGCCGCCGCGCCGATATCTTGGAAGCGATGGATCCCGACGACGCCGCCGACCTGCTCGAGGCGTTGAGCCCAAAAGCAGCCGAGGAACTCCTGGCTGAAATGGATCCAGAAGACTCCGACCCGGTACGCCGGCTGTTAAAACACTCACCCGATACCGCGGGTGGTTTGATGACCCCCGAACCGGTAGCGCTGAGTCCGGACACCACCGTGGCTGAGGCTCTGGCCCGAGTCCGCGATCCAGACCTCACCGCCGCCCTGTCTTCGCTGGTGTTTGTGGTGCGACCCCCCACTGCCACCCCGACCGGCCGCTACTTGGGGTGCGTACCCCTACAGCGGCTGCTCCGAGAACCGCCTGGCGCCCTGGTCGCCGGGATCGTCGACACCGACCTGCCCACCCTGGCGCCGGACACCGCACTGGGCGAGCTAACCCGATGCTTTGCTGCCTACAATTTGGTCTGCGGCCCGGTCGTCGATGCAGAAAATCATCTCCTGGGTGCGGTAACTGTTGACGACGTACTCGACCACTTGTTGCCACACGATTGGCGCGCGAGTTTCGAGGAGCCGAGGTGGGACACCCCGGAAGGCACCAGTGAGTAAATATCTGGCGAGCAAATCCTCTCCCCGGCAGCGCCTGCACACACCGCGCACCTCACGACTGGCCGCACCCCGGGTAAACCCCGACACTGTTGGTCAACTCACCGAAGCCATCGCCCGCTTCTTCGGCACTGGGCGTTACTTAATGCTGCAAACGGTGGTAGTGACGGCTTGGATTGTGCTGAACATCGCCGCGACTACCCTGCGCTGGGACCCCTACCCCTTCATCCTGCTCAATTTGGCTTTCTCTACTCAGGCCGCGTACGCAGCGCCGCTGATTTTGTTAGCCCAAAACCGCCAAGAAGACCGGGAACGGGTTGCCCTCGAGCAAGACCGGTATCGCGCCACCCAGACCAAGGCAGACACCGAATACCTGGCCCGCGAGCTGGCCGCGTTGCGACTTGCCGTTGGGGAATTCGCCAAAACAAGTGACCAACTGCGCCATGATCTGAGCGAGCTGCGCGCCCTGCTGGAGAATCGGTAGCAACCCACCACTGGGCACCACAGTGCGGTGCCCAGTGGCGATGCCGGCCAATCAGTGAGCCAGCTTTGTCAATATCGCCACTCCTGTCACACCAGTTAGATATGGTGTGCTAGGTCACAACGCCTAGATCTTGATCCCCCACCAGTTCACCCACTGAGGACGGTCGAGTGCACATGTTCGCAGGTTGGGGTGCACGCCCGGCTATAGCGGCGGCGCGGCAACGCATCGGTATCGTGACACGCACACCGGCGTTGCGCATGGCCGTGATTATGCCGATGGTGCTCATCTGCGGGATCGGCGCTACCGCTCCCCCCGTGACCCAGAAGGCCACTGGGACGCAGGCCGCGGTGATCCCGATGGCCGCAGTCATGCCGCATACCCCGGCGGAGGCAGCCGGCCCGGCTGTGGTCACCGCCAAGCGGCTACCCACCAACCTGCATATCGCAATCGGCCCCACCTCTGCTCCGCAGCCACCACTGTTGTTGTCTGCACCCGGACCACTGGGTATTCCCACGATTGCCTTGTCGGCTTATCGAAATGCCGAGCAGAAGATGGCTGTCTCGGATCCTGGCTGCGGTGTGAGCTGGAACCTGTTGGCCGGGATTGGGCGGATCGAGTCGATGCACGCTAATTTCGGCGCCACCGATGCACGGGGTACGCCGGTCAGACCGATCTTTGGCCCTGCGTTGGACGGCACACTCCCCGGAAATGAGGTCGTCGTCGCGAGCTCTACCGGCGGCCAGCTCACCTACGCCCGCGCGATGGGGCCCATGCAGTTTTTGCCTGGCACGTGGGCTCGGTATGCCGCCGACGGCGAAGGTGACGGCATCTCCGACCCGCAAAATCTTTATGACTCCACCCTGGCGGCCGCACAATACCTCTGCAGCGGTGGGCTTAACCTGCGCGAACCATCACAAGTGATGACCGCTGTACTGCGCTACAACAACTCGATGCCCTACGCCCGCAATGTGTTGGGCTGGGCAGCCGCGTATGCCACCGGGGTGTTCCCTGTCGATCTGCCGCCGCTGGTCGGGCCACCACCACCGTTAGGCGACATCCATCTTGAGCGCCCCGAGGGGCTCGGACCTGACTTGCCGTTTAACGTTAACGGGCTGCCATTTACCGACCCGATGGCCCGCCTCTCCCTGATCGACTTCGGCCCCACCGCACTGCCTAATCAGCCACCGCAGTTGTCCTGGTTGGCCCCAGCCCAAGCTCCCGCATGCACCTTGATCTGCATTGATCAACAAATACCGCAAGAATTACCAGCCGAGGACACCGCTAACGACGTAGCCCCCAACCCCGTCAACTAACCGGCGGAAGCCCGCAGGCCTAGACTCGGCAGTGATGTCCAGGATCTCTGAAACCCACCACGACACTGCTGACCTCAGCGCCGCCATCCGTACAGCGCTGGCCAAGGTAATCGATCCCGAGCTGCGCAAGCCCATTACCGAACTCGGAATGGTTAAGAGCATCGAGATCGGCACCAATAGCGCGGTCCATATCCAGATCTATCTGACCACCGCCAGCTGTCCGAAGAAGGCGGAGATCACTGGACGCGTCACCCAGGCCGCCGCTGATGTTCCCGGCACCGGAACCGTCACCGTCAGCCTGGACGTGATGAGTGATGAGCAACGCGCCGAACTCCGTAAACAATTACGCGGCGACGCCGCCGAACCGGTTATCCCGTTTGCCCAACCCGGGTCGCTCACCCGGGTCTATGCAGTCGCTTCCGGCAAGGGTGGGGTTGGTAAGTCCACCGTCACGGTTAATCTGGCCGCGGCGATGGCTGCCCGCGGGCTATCGGTAGGTCTACTCGACGCCGATATCCACGGTCACTCCATTCCCCGGATGATGGGCACCACCGACCGACCGACCCAAGTCGAGTCGATGATCTTGCCGCCCATCGCCCACGAGGTAAAAGTCATCTCGATTGCCCAGTTCACCGCGGGCAATACCCCGGTCGTGTGGCGAGGACCGATGTTGCATCGGGCGTTGCAGCAGTTCCTCGCTGACGTGTATTGGGGAGATTTAGATGTGTTGCTGCTTGATTTGCCGCCCGGAACCGGAGACATCGCGATCTCGGTAGCACAGTTGATCCCGAACGCGGAGATCCTGGTGGTAACCACACCGCAGCTGGCCGCCGCCGAGGTGGCCGAACGAGCTGGCAGCATCGCACTGCAGACCCGCCAACGTATTGTCGGCGTCGTAGAAAACATGTCGTGGCTTGCGCTGCCGGACGGCTCCACACTGCCGGTATTCGGCGAGGGCGGCGGCCGGCAAGTAGCAGAACGGCTATCTCGCGCCGTTGGTGCTGATGTACCGTTGCTCGGCCAGATCCCGTTAGACCCTGCCCTGGTTTCCGCCGGCGATACCGGCATACCGCTGGTGCTGAGCGCACCCGATTCCACGGTGGGCAAAGAGTTACTCAGTCTGGCGGACAACCTGTCCGCACGCCGTCGCGGACTCGCCGGCATGTCGCTCGGCATAGACCCCACACGGCGCTAATACGGTCGGGAATTAGGTGGCATCGCTGTCGAAAGGGGCAGCACCATCGCCACTGGCCCCAGCCGCGGCAGGCGTTACTGGCGGCGGCGCCACCGCAGGCTGATCAAGCCGGCCGGTTAACCACGAATCGTCGCCGTCGAGAAGGTGCTTGGTCAGTGCTGCGCGTGGTGTCATCCCCCGCAGCTTCTGCAGCTCGCTTAACGGCTCACGGAGATCATGGAACTCCGGACCCATTTCGTCACGGAGCTGACTGCTCATACCGCTGAGATAGTCCCGCGTCTGCCGCAGCGTGGTTGCCGTCCAGCGGATAGCACCAGGCAGCCGTTCCGGGCCGAGGATCACCAGCCCGACCACAACCAGTACGAGCATCTCCCCCCAGCCGACATTGCTAAACACCTAACTCGAGTCCGGGCCGGGAGTAACGGTCACGGTAACGTGGCGGCCGTCGCGAATCACCTCGATCGGAACAGCCTGACCAATGGTTAACTGCCGGACGGCGACAACGAATTCATCGGAGTCGGCGACCCTACGATTACCGACTTTAACCACGACATCGTTTTCTAGGATGCCGCCCTTCTCGGCCGGGCCGCCCGCCTTCACATTGGCCACCTGCGCCCCCTGAGCTACCGCATTGCTCACCGACCGAGTGCTAACGCCCAACGCTGGGTGAACGATCTTGCCGTCCTTGATCAGGGTCTGCACGACGAACTTCACTTCATTGATTGGAATCGCAAAGCCAAGCCCGCTGGCGCTATCCGACAGCGATTTACCCGCGGTATTGATGCCGATAACCTGCGAGTCCATATCGATCAGTGGGCCTCCGGAGTTACCGTGATTGATCGAGGCATCCGTCTGCAACGCATCGATAACTGTGTCCGTGTCGGAAGCATCACCGGATAGCGGGATCGGTCGATGCAGCGCACTAATAATTCCTTGGGTCACCGTGCTCCGCAGACCTAGGGGGGCACCGACTGCGAGCACCTCATCGCCGACGCGCACTTTGTCCGAATCACCGAGACGACCCACCGTCAGGTGGTCAACATTATCGACCTTGAGCACCGCCAAATCGGTTTTAGGGTCACGTCCCACCAGGTTCGCCGGCACCTCTTTGCCGTCATTGAACACCACGGTTGTCTTGTACTGGCTGGGATTGTTGGCCGCCGCCGAAATGACATGGTTATTAGTGACGATGTAGCCACGACCATCGAGAACCAACCCCGAACCTTGCATACCTTCTTGGTCGCTGACTGCCTCGATGGTCACTACCGAGTCAGCCACAGCCGCGGCCACCTTAGTAAATCGACCGGCCGGTTCTTGGGCATTGCCGTTCGTTGCTAGCGTCACCCTGGACGTGGTGAACGCCTCGACGACCTCCGCCGTCTTACGACCAATCCATCCACCGGCACAACCGATCAGCAGCGCAATAACTGCCAATACCGCCAGCGCCCGATAGGACACCGCGGCGCCGAACAAGACATCGCGCACGCCAAGCTTGCCGCTGCGGCCAAAAACCGCATGCTGCGGCGGCTTGGCCAAGGCCGGGCGGCCCAGTGCCGCGGCAGCACCCGGGTCACGCCACGGGTCGTCGGGTTCTTCGGGCCCAGCGTTGTTCTTCTCACCAGCCAGAGCGCCAGTATCAACGGGGTGGCGCTGCAGCGACTCGGCCTCGGGACAAGGACGGCCGAATGCCTCTGCCAACACCGGGTCGGCCGGTTGGCCCGGCCGCATAGCTGCACTTTGATCTTGATACTTCTGCGGCCGCAACCGCTCGGCCACAAAGGATCCTTGCACCCCCTGCGGACGCCCAAACGCTTGACGCGATGCCGAATCAACGGGTGGGCGAACAACAGGGCGTGGCGCTAATCGGCGAGCGCCAGAGTCGTCTTGGTCGAAGCTCACGTGTCCTCTTTGAATCTGTATTTACAGCACAGGAAATGGCACGAGCACGGCGTGAGTAATCCTAACCGCGGCCTAGTAACCGTAGCGGTCTCGGGCGTCGTCATCAGGAACCCGGCCCGATAACGGTGGCGTTTTTTCTGACGGAAAATGCGGAATTTGAGATAACAACCCCAGCAGAGCACTAGGGACATGGATGGGGTGCGAGTCACGTAACGCGGTACGTGCTCGCAACTGATCATCGACTTCCGCGGCGCATTGGGCACATAAAGACAGGTGGTGAGCGGCCCGCAGATGCGCATTCATCCGCAGTTCGCCATCAACGAACGCCGCGACCGCCTCAATAGACAAGTGCTCGGTGGAACCAAACTGTCGTGGTGCACCAACCGGTGCATCGCTCTGGGACGCGAACTGCGCAGGAAGCCAGGAGAACGCGCGCCGGAAAACATGCCCCCGAGACGCATTTCCTCGATCGACCATCCCCGCTCCTTTCGGCACCAGCCCCCGACATCGAATGTAGCGCGCCAACCGCCGGCCGGCAGCCACTGACAGGCATCAACACCCCGTGAGATCTGGTTGTGCCCTAAATCGAAAGCTGATGCGCGGCCAGGTAGTCACGCAACGCTTGGCGTCCACGATGGATACGGCTACGCACGGTGCCCAACTTTATTCCGAGCGTTGCACCGATCTCCTCATAGGACAAACCTTCGATATCGCAGAGCACCACCGCCGCGCGAAACTCCGGCGCCAGCGAGTCCAGGGCCGCCTGCAAATCCGGACCCAGCCGAGCATCGTGGTAGATCTGTTCCGGGTTTGGCGCGGCAGCCGGCACCCGTTCGTAATCCTCAGGCAAGGCTTCCATCCGGATACGAGCACGGCGGCGCACCATATCCAGGAAAAGGTTGGTGGTGATCCGGTGCAGCCAGCCTTCAAATGTTCCGGGCTGATAATTCTGAACTGATCGAAAAACCCGAATGAAAGTTTCTTGAGTCAGATCCTCGGCATCATGTTGATTACCCGAGAGCCGATAGGCCAACCGGTACACACGATCAGCGTGTTGACGGACAAGGTCATCCCAGGACGGCATCGATGCCCTATCTCCGGTGGCATCAAAAACCGCGGTCCCACCGGCATGATCAACAGGCTCCACCCAATCAGCGTCACGATACTGCTCGGCGTGGGACATGCTCGCCGGGCGAGTAAATGTCGTGTTGATGGGATTCTCCGATCCGGGTCTAGCCTCAAGAATTGACAGCTCGTCTGCCTTAACGCACAGACTCGCTGACGTATTCCCGACCCAATAATCTCCGTAATCCATGGAAACACCGTTGCCCATGGGTGTATAGGTGACATGTGAACTTGCTAAGTATCACCTGAGAAACCATCCGGACATGGGTCATAAGCTGCGCATACCCATCACAGTGTGATCTTGATCGCGAAGGACCAACCGGGCGTGTCATAACTCAAAAGTCGATAAACATTACCTGGCGCGCCTGCCGGGTCACCCCGCGAATTGGACTTACGCTGCGGGGATGACCTGCCTCGAGCACACTCCTGACCAGCTGGCCCAGAGTCGGGCCGAATCGCTGTCCGCACATGCGGAGGGATCGATCTCTGAAGATACGGTCCTCGCCGCCGCCCGCCACCGCGCCATGGAGATCGGCGCCGGAGCGGTTACCCCCGCGGTAGGCGCTTTTCTGAGCCTGCTAGCTCGGCTCAGCGGCGGCAAAGCTGTGGTGGAGATCGGGACCGGCGCGGGAATCAGCGGGCTATGGCTGCTATCAGGAATGAGCGACGACGGCGTGCTTACCACGATCGACGTCGAACCCGAACATCAGCGAATGGCCAAGCGAGCGTTCTCCCAAGCCGGTATCGGCCCGTCGCGAACACGGCTGATTAACAGTCGCGCCCAGGATGTCCTGACCCGCCTCTCCGACGGGTCATATGACCTGGTTTTCATTGATGCCGAACCGTGTGATCAACCAGATTTCGTCACCGAAGGCGTGCGGTTGCTGCGTTCCGGCGGGGTCGTCGTCGTGCATCATGCCGCGTTAGGAGGCCGAGCCGGGGACCCCGAGGCATGTGACGCTGAGGTCACCGCGGTCCGTGAAGCGGCTCGCCTGATCGCCGAAGACGAGCGATTGACACCGGCGCTGGTGCCACTGGGCGACGGCCTACTGGCCGCGGTCCGCGAATAACGCGACCTTGTGCTGACACGCTAGATCGGCGACGCAGCCATGATCGCGATCACCCAAGCTGATGCCCCTACGCCAATCCAGATTCATGGCTTGACCAAGTCGTTCGGTGCCGCGCACGCGCTGAACGGACTGGATTTAACCGTGCGCGAGGGTGAGGTGCATGGCTTTCTGGGGCCTAACGGCGCGGGGAAGTCAACAACACTTCGCATCCTGCTAGGCCTAGTCAAAGCCGACGCCGGAAACGTATCGCTACTCGGTGGCGACCCATGGGCGGACGCCGTCACCTTGCACCGCCAGATCGCCTACGTACCTGGCGACGTCACGTTGTGGCCCTCGCTTACCGGCGGTGAAACCATCGACCTGCTCGCGCGCATGCGCGGGGGTATTGACCAGAACCGTCGAGCAGAACTCATCGAACGTTTCGATCTGGATCCATGCCAGAAAGCCCGCGCCTATTCCAAGGGCAACCGACAAAAAGTCTCGCTCATCTCCGCCTTCTCGTCGCGGGCTAGTTTGTTGCTCTTAGATGAGCCAAGCACTGGCTTAGATCCCTTGATGGAGAACGTGTTTCGCCAGTGCGTCCGCGAAGCACACGACCGCGGCGTCACGGTGTTGTTGTCGAGCCACATCCTGGCTGAGACCGAAGCACTCTGCGAACGAGTAACCATCATTCGGGCCGGCCGCACCGTGGAAAGCGGTTCGTTGGACTCCATGCGGCATTTGAGCCGGACCGCTATCAAAGCTGAAATGATGAGCACCCCAGGTGACCTCACGCGCATTAACGGGGTCTACGACGTTGAGGTAGACGGCACAACGGTGCGCGCCCAAGTCGACAGCGAAAGCTTGGGAGAACTCATTCGAGTACTCGGCGATGCGGGAGTGCGCAGCTTGATCAGCCAACCACCCACCCTGGAGGAACTCTTCCTCCGGCATTACGACGTCGCCGACGGCGGCAGCGATCGGCGCGGGGAGGGGCGTCACCGGGAGGTTCGAGCATAATGAGTACCGCCACCGTAGATCGGCCGCCGAACTCGGCCCACCAGGTACGGCGACACGGTTCACCCTTCACCGGCACCCTAGCGATGCTGCGGCTCTATCTGCGCCACGATCGTATCGTGTTGCCGCTGTGGGTGTTGTTGCTGTCGATCCCCCTAGCCCCGGTCTATATCGACAGCATCGCCGCGATTTACCCCACCGAAGCCGACCGCGCGAGCTTAGCGGCATCCATTATGGCCAGCCCGGCCCAACGCGCGATGTACGGGCAGGTCTACAACAGCAGCATCGGCGCGGTCGGCATCTGGAAAGCCGGAATGCTTCATGTGCTTATTGCGGTAGCCGCCATTCTCACCCTGATCAGACACACCCGGGCCGAGGAAGAAACCGGCCGCACCGAACTCATCAACTCAACCATGGTTGGCCGGTACGCCAGCCTGACCGCCGCCCTGCTCATGACGTTCGGAGCCAGCACGGTCACTGGTCTGCTCGGCTCTGCGGGACTACTCACTACCGACACCACGCCAGCTGGATCGTTAGCGTTCGGGGCGGCGTTGATCGGCTCCGGCCTGGTCTTTACCGCGGTGGCTGCGGTCGCCGCGCAGCTGTCACCGAGCGCTCGATTCACTCGCAGTATCGCCTTCTGCGTGCTGGCAGCCAGCTACGCGCTGCGCGCGGTCGGCGATGCCGGCTCTGGCTCGTTGTCATGGCTATCGCCGCTGGGGTGGTCACTGCAGGTGCGACCCTACGCGGGCGAACGTTGGTTGGTACTGCTGGCACACCTGGCGACAGCAGCGGCACTGACCCTGCTGGCCTACCGCTTATTGGCCGGCCGCGACATCGGTGCCGGGCTGATCCCCGAACGCCCCGGATCCAGCACCGCCGCGCGGGCGCTGCAGGGCGCGTTCGGGCTGGCCTGGCGGCTCGATCGTGGTGCGCTGCTGCTGTGGACGGTGAGCTTATGCCTCTACGGGCTGGTGGTGGGCAGTGTGTTAGAAGGTATTGGCGACGAGCTGGGCGGTGGCACCACCGCCCGCGATATCGTCACCCGACTCGGCGGCAGCCATGAACTGGCGCAGGCGTTTATTGCGGTGGCATTTTCCATGCTGGGCATGGTGGCAGCGGCCTTCGCCATATCGTTGACTCTGCGATTGCATCAGGAGGAGACGACCCAGCGCACCGAAACCGTGTTGGCCGGTGCTATTAGCCGGACCCGTTGGCTAGCAACGCATCTAGCGATCGCCTTGATCGGCCCCAGCGTGGCGATGCTAGCCGCCGGAGTAGTGACCGGCCTGAGCTACGGGATTACCGCACACGACGTGTCCGGCAAGCTGATGATCGCAGTCGGCGCCGCCGCGGTGCAGCTGCCAGCCGTATGGCTGCTTGCCGCAGTGACCGCGGCCGTGTTCGGCCTGACGCCGCGAGTCACTCCAGCTGCGTGGGGTGTGCTGGTTGGCTTCGTCTCGATCTATCTGCTGGGCTCGTTATCGGACTTCCCGCAATGGCTGCTGGATCTCGAACCATTTACCCACATTCCCCGGGTCGGCCCCGACTTCTCGCTAGTTCCGCTGTTGTGGTTGGTTGCCATCGACGCCACGCTCATTGTGTTAGCCGCGACGGCATACCGCCGCCGCGATGCGGCGTAAGGAGGTCGCGGTGACCGTTTTTCGCCGGCTGGTGGTGTTCGGACTGTTCGGCATCATCGCGGCCGGTGCACTGCTGTTTTTGCCGGCATGGACGTTCGCCTACTGGCAAGGATGGGTCTTCCTCGCGGTGTTCACCCTGATCACCTGGGTCCCGGGGATCAGGCTACTGCGCACCAATCCGGCCGCACTAGAGCGACGCATGCATAGCGGACCGCGAGCCGAGACCAGGCCCATACAAAAGGTAGCCGTTTCGGTTGCGTCCTTGTCCATGATGACGATGATCGTGGTCAGCGTCTTTGACCATCGTTACGGCTGGTCATCAGTACCGGCGGCGATTTCGCTGGCTGGTGAGGTAGTGGTGGCCACTGGACTCGGTATCGCGATGCTAGTGATTTTTCAGAACAACTATGCCGCTGCGACCATTACCGTTGAGCCAGGACAAAAACTGGCCTCGACTGGTCTGTATAAGCTGGTCCGGCATCCGATGTACGCCGGAAATGTGATCATGATGGCGGGCATCCCCCTCGCGCTCGGATCGTACTGGGGCCTGGTCTTTGCGGTGCCCGGCTTGATCGGGTTGGTGATCCGCATCAACGACGAAGAAAAACTGCTTGCACAAGACTTGCCCGGCTACCGTGAGTACCTCCACCGCGTGCG